>JABFSD010000839.1 GCA_013140935.1 Acidobacteriota bacterium | reverse complement strand
GATAGGGCCCCGGCTGGGCCAACGCGCGCAAAAAAAGCTGTGCTTGCACCGTTCATTTTGCGTGCAGTAGTATGCGCCCCGATTCGACTAACTCGACTAACCATTGCAGTGAAGGAGTTTTATTCATGTCCATTCGCGTCAAGCTCACGTTGATCACCGTCTCGGCTTTCGTCGCCTTATATTCGATTGTCGGAGGAATGCTCTCGACCTCGAATAGTTCGTTTTTGCGCGCGTTGGCCCAGCCGGGGCCCTATCAGCAATTGCGCATCTTCGACGAAGTCGTCAATAAGATCGTTACCGATTACGTTGAGAAACCCGATCTGCAAAAAGTGCGCGTCGGCGCGTTGCGCGGTTTGACTGACGGACTCGATCCTTACAGTGCCTATCTCTTGCCGCAACAGGTCAAAGATTATCAGGCGGGCAAAGGCACGACCGACGTGACCGGCATGGTCATCGGCACCTATTACGGCTTCGCTTACGTCATTGCGCTCGTGCCCAATTCGCCCGCCGAGAAAGCGGGCATTCGCGTCGGCGACGTGGTCGAATACATTGACGGACACGCCACGCGCGATCTCGATTTGTATGACGTGCGCACCTTGTTGGCAGGCAATCCCGGCACAACTGTCGAACTCTCGCTCACCAATCGCAAGACCGAAAAAATCAAAATCGCGCGCGCCGCCGTCGCTAACGCACCCGTCGAAACCAAATTGCTCGAAGCGCAAATCGGATACGTCAAAGTGCCGATTCTCAAAAAAGGACAGGCCGAAGCGGTGGCTATCGCCGTGCGTGACGTAGTGAAAAAAGGCGCGAAATCGTTATTGCTCGACTTGCGCGGTTCCGCCGGCGGCGAATTGCAGGAGGGCGTGACGTTGGCTGATTACTTTCTCAAGTCCGGCATGATCGTCAAGACGATGGGACGCAAAGAAAAGCAATTGGCTGCGTTTGAAGCCAAGCCCAACAACGAACTCACCGAATTGCCCGTCGCCGTTATCGTAGATCGCACGACGGCCGGTGCTGCTGAAATCGTGGCAGCCGCGCTGATGGAAAATCAGCGCGGCGACGTCGTCGGCGAACGCACGATTTTCGGTATGGGTTCGGAACAGCAACTGTTTCCGCTCGACGACGGCTCGGCTTTTCTGTTGACCGTAGCGCGTTATGCTTCACCGAACGGCAAGATTTTCATGACCGACAATGTGATGCCCAACGTCGAAGTCAAACGCAGCGACCTCGCCGATGTGAATCCTGACGACGCCGAAAACAAACCCGATAAAACCAATCCGCCCGCGCCGGCTCAACCCGGTCAGGTTCCGCTTGTGATAGTCGGACCGAAATCAGGGTCGGGAGACGACTTGATGCTGAAGAAAGCCGTCGAAACACTCAACGCAAAGATGAAGAAGCGTCCGGCGTAAGCGTCGCAACCTGACTAAATAAAAAAGCGCGGCTGATGGATGATTCCGTCAGCCGCGCTTTTTTGTCTGAACCGTTCTTGTGATTTTCCGGTGCGCGCCCAAGCACAGTCATTTTACGAATTGCCCATTGAGCCTTACGCATTGACCATTGTTAAACAGGGAAGACTTTCTCCTGCATAACAATGGTCAATGTGTAAGGCTCAATGGGCAATTAGCTAAAAGCGTACTGATCGCACGATGGCGAAGAGCGTTTACACGGCGCTCACCATCACTTGAATCTCCATCTTCTCGGTCGCCTTGCCTTTATAAATGCCGCGGGTCGGCGGCACGTCGGTGTAATCGCGCCCCGTCGCTACGCGCACGTAACGTTCGTCCTGCGGGCAGTTGTGCGTAGGGTCGAGCGCGCGCCAGCCGTGTCCGTCAACGTAAACATCCACCCAGGCGTGCGAAGCCATTTCCGGCGCATTCGGGCTGTAAAGATAGCCGCTCACATATCGCGCGGGCAGCTTGCTCAAACGGCACACGGCGAGCATCACGTGCGCGTAATCCTGACAGACGCCTTTGCCGAGGCGAATGGCTTCGTCCGCCGTCGTTTTCACATCGGTCGCGCCGCGTTCGTAGGCGATGGCTTCGTGTACCGCCGCCATCAGCGCATAAGTCGAAGCCGCTTTGTTGCCCGCGACGACGTGTTGTTCAGCCAGCACGTGCAAGGCGATGTCGTCGGGCGTGTAATGCGTCGGCTGCAAATAATCGTATTGATCGAGCGGCGAAAACATTTCTTCGTCGCCTTTGAATTCATTGGTCGTCTGAATTTCGCTGCGCGCCGTGACGGTGAGTTGTTGATGCGAATTCAGCACGTCGAAGTAATGCACTTCGTTACCGAAACGGTCGAGATAACTGATGACGTCGCCGCGCGGTTCGGCGACCAGTTCAAACGCGGTGCGGCGTTGTCCGCCCAGATCGAGCGGCGCCAGCCGCATCTCGGTATAAGCCTCGCTGATGGGCGAGTCATAAGTGAAAGTCGTGATGTGTTCGACGCGAAGTTTCATGGTTCGAAATGCCGAGAAAGGTTTCAGCCACGAATTTTCACGAATGATTCCGGGCTTATGAGAAGCGCACAAATTACTTAAATGCGCTAATTCATCGTCTCGATTTAATTCGTGTTCATTTGTGAAAATTCGTGGCGAAACCTCTCTGCTATTGCTGTTGTTGGGCCTGTCGCGGATGCAATTCAGGCAGGATGACTTGCGTGTTGAAAAAGGTGTGCGTGATCGCATCACCCGCCGTATGCAAACGCAAGACGAGTTGATCGAGATATTTGTGCAGGCGTTCGCCTAAAATTTCCT
>JABFSD010000291.1 GCA_013140935.1 Acidobacteriota bacterium | reverse complement strand
GCTCAAACTCAGCCGGCTAACAAAAGCGCGGGCACGGCGGCTGACCAGGCTGCTAATCAACCGGAAGGCATGCCTCAATTGGAATTCAATGTTGCCAGCCGAGGCGGTCACAAAATTAAAAGCCTGACTTTCGCGCTGTTCGATTTCGATGAGAAAGGTTTGCTGTGCCGAGTTGATAGTTGGGGCCAAACGATGGATGTGAATGATGAGAAAGGCCCAGCCAAAATCACGCTCCGACTCGAAAGAAAGCTGAATTCGCAGCATCGCCAGATACTCGCGCTCGAACAGGTGCGGAGCGAGCGGGCGACTTGGCGTGCGGACGCGCCCGGGTTGGGGCGCGCAGCCAACAAAGCCTCAAATGGCTTGCCCTCGTCGGCCATGGTAAATCGCGTTGAAAAGGTCTTGCCCGATGCCACGGGCAGCGTGCTGTGCAGCAACGGTTTTGGTAAGGCTATGCAACTCGCTCAGTTGGGCGACGGCCAAAACGTGACCTCGTTCACTTGCGATCAAAACCAACGCTTGTTCAGCTTTACCTTTCACGGGAAAGACTTAGGTCAATAATTGGCGCACATTACTAACTTATCGCCTATAACTTACTTCGATTAATTCAACCATCACGGCTCAGATACCGTGTGCCATGGGGAGTTTTATTATGTTTACCACCAAACATTATTCGGTCGTCGTACTAAATCAGCGGATGGCTCAGCTATCAATCGCGGTGTTGTGCTGGCTGGTAGCCCTGTCTTTATCAGCAGCAGGGCAAGCCCCGAATATCAAGTATACCAACAATAATACTGACCAAGCGATGCGGAGCAGCTTTCAGGTTGATCCTTCGACGCTTGGCATGAGCTTTTCGGTAACGTTGGGCGAATATCCCGGCCGCAACCTGAATTTGCCAATCATGCTGAATTACCACTCCAAAATCTGGCGAGTCACACATGAGCAAAGTTTTACAGGGACTCCAGGTGTCTTTCACGTTATGAATCCCAGGTTTTCCGAAAACACGCTGATGGGCTGGACGACCAGCATGGGAGTTCCGTGGGTAGAATATACCGGCAGGGAGACGCCTTATCAGATTGCAGATGGCAAGCCTCAGTGCCACAACTGCGATGAAACCATACCGCAGTCGTCCGCTATTGGTTATGTCGAACGCATTACGTTGCACCTGCCCGATAGCTCCTCGCATGAACTCAGGAAGAGTGACACGGTAAATCCAAATTTTATCGGAAGTCCTGGTGGGCCGACAGCGTCAGGCGAGTATGTTGCGGTAGACAGTTCGCGCATTCGCATGACAATCACGACTTCTCAATGCGTTATCTATTTACCCGACGGTTCTCGTTATGTGCAGGACTTTGTGTTTTTGGCAGAGCAACATATAAACACCAAACTCATTGATCGCTTTGGTAATCAATTGACACACGATGGTTCTACCAATAAATGGACGGATACGATGGGGCGCCAGATCGGCTTGTTGGATAATAACGACCAGAATGCGACGAATGCGATAAATGCTTTTGATAATTCTTCTGCCGGAATACGTTCGGTAAAATTGCCGGGCTTGGGCAATGCGCCGTCCACGCAGAGGGAATATCTTTTGGTTTGGAAAAATCTCGGCAATGCCTTGACGCCTATTTCAACAAACCCGATGCAATATCCGCCCTTGCGCTACGAAGCCGACCGCTATGGGAATCCTGCCGCTCCACAAGGTTTGATACCGTCGCTTTTCATGTCTCCCGGAATAACTGGGGATGGAACCAGACATGTGTTTTCAGCCATTCGCAATACGCTCTTCAATCCCGTCGTGTTGGGTGAAATTATTTTGCCCAACGGGCGGAAATACGTTTTTACCTACAACGAATTTGGCGAAATGACCAAAGTCAGCTTGCCGAGTGGCGGCTATCAAACAGTAACTCATTCTAAAATTGATTCTCTGGACCCGGATGAGGCAGCCTATTGCTATGATCAGGGGAATCGCGGCGTAACTCAACAGCGCATTTGCCCACTAATTTCTTGCACCGCTGCGCAAGAGCAAGTTTTAACCTACACCGCCGGGAAGGTAGGAGGAAATGATACGGATAATGATCCTAACAACGATAGTTACTTTGTTACGACAGTTACCAATCCGACTGGCGCAAAGGACGTGCGTTACCTGCACATCGGAGGCGGTTCGAGCGTCGAATTCGGTTTTGACGACTCACGCGCAGGCAAGGCGTTTGAAGAACGCACATATACCGCCAGCAATCAACTTATTCGGCGGGCGTTGACCCAATGGGCGAATGATCCCCCGCTGCCGGGCGGGTACTCGAAAGCCAATCGTAATTCGCGTGCCATCCGGCAAGTTGAAATTCTGGTTGACGGCAACGCCAATGGTCAGGCCAAGACTACGACGATGGATTATGACGCCGATTTGAACGTCATTAGAACCCGGTATTACGACTTTGTTTCTGTGCCCGCCTTAGCCGCGCTCAACGCGGTTCCGCTCGGTACGTTTTTGCGGCGCGAAGACACTCGTTATCTCGTCAATGACCCATGCTTTACGTCGTCGCAAACCGCATATCGCAATCGCAATTTGATCGCATTGCCGACCTTGCAAATCATCAGGAAAACAGATTCGCCCATCCCCAGCGGCACGCCGGTTTGCGCGGTCGAATCACCCGCCGACATTGTTGCCGCCACCAAATTTATTTACGACGAGCAAGGGACTTATGCCCCGCAACCGTATACCACGCCGCCCGTGCAATGGACCCCGCCCGGCACCACGGCTTTGGGCGTGCCCACCACCATCAAGCGATGGCTCAACACCACTGAAAATGGTTCCAACCAAACCGTTGTCGCCGTTTATTCCGACGCGGGCACGTGGCTCGAAACTCACTCGCAACCAGATGTAGCCGGTAACATCGTCAAGTCGTGGGATGCGCGCGGCAAGATGTCGCAGATTCTTTATGGCGACAGTTTTACCGACTTTACCGACCATCTTTCGTGCGCTTATCCGACGATGATTTTTACGCCGGTGCCTGACCCCAGCGGCGCGCACGGCACAACCCAGCGGTTGACGACCCTCAATCTTTATGACTTCACGACCGGCAAGGTCATGCAAACGACCGATGAAAACGGTCAGACGACGAGCTTTGATTATGAGTTGGGCTTTTTGCGGCCTAAGCAAGTCAATCGCCCCGATGGCGGATGCACCAAATATGAATACTACGATATGCCAGGCACGAGCGGCTGTGACGCTTATGTCAAAACGCGCACGCTGCAAAGCGGCAATGTCACCACAGGCGTTTATGTGGATGACATGACGTTTCTTGACCCACTCGGGCGACCGTGGCGCGCGGCGCATTGCGAAGGCAATAACAAGTGGAGCATCAAAGACACGCAATACGATTTGTATGAAGCAAGCGCCTTCACGGGCAACGTGAACCGTAAGATCGAGAAAACCTCAAGCCCCTTCATCCCGATGGCGACGACTACGTTGCCGAACAAAGCGAATGTGCCGTTTAACACGACCGATCAGACCTGCTCGGTTTATGACGAATTAAATCGCGTCATCAAAGTGCGCACCCCCGATCAGGCCGTAGTGACCAGCGTTTATAACACCAACGAAGTCACCGTCACCGATCAAGCCGGCAATACGCGCCGCAGCGTCACCGATGGGTTAGGACGACTGACGCGAGTTTATGAAGCGCCCACGGCTGGCGGGTTTAATTTCCTGACACTTTATGCTTACGACACGCTCGCCAATTTGGTGATGGTTGATCAGCGCGGCCAATATCCGGTGCAAGCCGGGCAGTGCCGTTTCTTTATGTATGACTCGCTCTCGCGGCTCGTGCGACTGCGGCAACCTGAACAGGTGTGTTTCAGCGGATATGACATCACCGACCCGAAGACGGGCAATGCCAATTGGGTAGCGAAATATATTTATGACCAAAACAGCAACGTTATCCAAATGTGTGACCCGCGTGGGGTGAAAACCAATTACAGCTACGACGACCTCAATCGCCCGGTGACGACCAGCTATGTCACCGCCAGCACGACGGCGGTCGCTACGCCCGCGACTGAAAGATGGTATGACGGAACCGGTGCGCCGATGGGCGTCACCATCCCCAATGGCAAGGGCAAGTTGTGGAAGAGCGCTTCTTTCAATTTGCACCCGATCAGCAACGCGCCCGCGACCCATTACACCGAGACCAATTCGTTCGATGTGCTGGGGCGTCCGTTGACGGGCACGCAAAAGTTCATGACGAACACGACACCCTATAGTTTTGCGATGTCGCGGACGTATGACTATGCCGGCCATGTGTTGGCGCAAAACTACCCGTCGGCGGGACGTTCGACGACTTCGGCTTATAGCGCCAGCGGACGGTTGAGCAGCGTCACCGGCACGCTCTGCGATAGCGTCAATCGCACTTACGCTAATCAATTTGAATACAACGCCGCCGGGCAGATCACCAAAGAATGCTTCGGCACACAGACGCCGCTCTTCCATCAATTCAAATACAACAACCGCTTTCAACTGGCGCAAGTCTTTCTCGGCACGGGCAGCGATATGACGATGGCGGCCTCGTGGAACCGCGGGAGATTGAGTTTTTATTACGGTAACGCGATGCGTACGGCAGGCGATCCCCTCGCCAGTGGCACCGATAACAACGGCAACGTCACCCAGTTTGACCATTTGGTTCCGCTCAACGACGCCGTCAGCCAAACGGTGATTTACCGCGACAAATACGAATACGATGCGCTCAATCGCATTCAGCAAGTCAAAGGCTATTTCGTCAACACGTCCAACGTGATGACGCAAATCTATCAGCAGGCTTACACGATTGATGCGTGGGGCAACCGGCTGATTGATGCGAGCCAGACCAACGGCGGCGTCAACGCGCAGGTTTATACCGTTCCGCGCACCAACGGCGTACCCAACACCAATCGTTTCGGAGAATTGTCTAGTGACCTCGCTGGTAACGTCACACTCGATTTCACAGCGAGCGGCTCCGGTACGCTGGATTACGACGGGGCGAACCGCATGACCAAAGCGGTCAAAGCCGGGCTGACGAATCATTATGTTTACGACGCGGGCGGGCAGCGCGTCAGGCGCATCGTCAGCGGCGTCGAAACGTGGCAGGTGTTCGGCTTCGAGGGCGAATTGCTGGCGGAATACCCGGTGACGAGCGGCGTGCCTTCGACCTACGCGCAGCGCGAATACGTCTATCGCGGCGGCGACATGCTGGTGGTAGCGGGTTGCGACGTAGCGCGCTGGCTGGTGAAAGACCATCTCGGTACGCCGCGCATATTGGCCGATGTGACGGGCAGTCTCGCCAATATCAAGCGGCACGATTATTTGCCTTACGGCGAAGAAGTGACCGGGGCTTTGCGCTCATCCACGTATGGTTATGCGGCGGATTGTTTGCGGCAGGACTTTACGACGTATGAACGGGACGACGAGACGGGGCTGGATTATGCGCAGGCGCGGTATTACGCGAGCAAGCAGGGGCGGTTCATTAGTGTTGACCCGGATATTTCGAGTGCTGGTGTCAGCGATCCGCAAACATGGAATCGCTATGCTTATGTTGGCAATCATCCGCTGGTGTTGACGGACCCAACTGGGCTTAAATGGTATTACAACAAAGGACAAAATGAATTCGTCTGGTATAACGGCGTCTTAAGCAAGGAAGAATTAGACGCAAAAGGTTGGGAAGAAATTACGGCTGCGACGTGGAGTGTGGTTAGCCAGACTGGTAGCGGCACTGTTTTTAGATCTGCAGGCGGAAGCTTAGTCTTCTTGCCAACTAACAGTCAGAATTATCGAAATTTGACAGCGGAGGCTTTGCACGAAATTCGCTTAGAAAACATGCAAGCCTCAAAGGAGATGATAGAGGCCAGGACTAATGCCATCCTGCTGGATTTTGTCACTAAAAGCATAGATGGTGCTGCCGCTGTACTGAGTGGCGGTGGATCAGTTACGCTTAAAGTCGTAGCGAAAGAAGTCATTAAGAGCCTTGCTCAGGAATATGTTGAAGCTTGAGCGGATGAAGCTACCGGCGGAGCCTATTCAAACATAAAGGCTGTGGCGAATCAAATAATTATAGCGGATCGCATTGGTAGCGGATTGAAAGGCGACTCTTCACATTGGGCTGCCAGCTTCCTATCCCGTGAGCAGCTTGAGGCTGGTCAGATTTTCACAGTTCGTGGAGGGGACGGTGTAGAGCGGACGTTGCTTCAAACATCTGGAGGGTTTAATGATAAGACAGGCATATACGAGTACATTCTTGATCCTTCGGGGAACGTAACCCATCAACGTTTTATAGAAGGCGGCGTTGTTAACGGTGTACCCAACCAGAAAGTTCCGAAAACGAAATAAGTTTGCCAGCAAAATTATTCTGGTGTTTCGGTTTCAAAATCGCCTGCAAACTAGCCTTTTTGAATATTCTATATGCCGGAATGATTTTGCCTTCAAACTTAGGATTTTCATTATGAGTCTAGTTACTGTTCCTTATCAATTTATCCGAGAGCATGTCTTACTGACTTGGCACGACGCTCTTTGGGGGTATGAACGCCAGTTGATTGGCTGGCTAGATATCGTTAATTTAGCAGAAGATCAACTTTGCGCAGGATCAGATAATCCGCTTGAAATTGAGCTATCCGGCTTGGGGAAATCAGAAACTCAACTGATTGGAGAAACGCTCCGGAAGCTAGCTAATATTGAGCCTAGTGAGAAGGGCATTGATTCAGGCAAAATATGGCTATTTCTCCAGCTTGCGTGGTTGTTTAAAAATAGGACTGATGTGATTGACGCTTTGGGTGAAGTTGAGACGATTTATGCCGACTTTGATTACCCGCTTGAGATTGAGGGGTTCGTGCGATACATGCCAGTAACTGATGACTATGACCCAAGTCAGCATAGCCGTGAAGAAAATGAACGCAGGCTCTTTTCAAAATGGCAACAATACCTCAATGAAGGCAATTGCGAGATCGGAAAACGTAGCACTCAAAGAAAATAACTAGGCGCTGAAAATATTAAATTGCCGCCGAAAGAGTTGCGATGAAAACCGTAACGTTAAAGTAGCGATAAACTGAAAAACTATAATGAAAATATTATTAACAACTTTTCTAAGTGTCCTTCTTGTTCCTCAATCCCTTGCCCAATCCAAACCGGATAAGTACCTCAACGATCTGCGCGGAACGGTTCACACCGTGCGCAGGACTGACACTGTTGAAGTGAAGGAAACGGGCAAACCCCTTAAAACCGATAATATTGTCGAATTCATAGAAACTTATGACCGGCAGGGTAACCTGGCTGAAAAAAAGTCGACGGCTGGATTGAACTTGCAACAGAGCGTTTTCAGCCATGATGGGCAAGGGCGGCGGATTGAAAAAATGGCGGACGTTCCGCCTAACCCGCTTGCTCCTCCGCGCCCGGCTGTGCCAGGGGGCGGAGAGCGCAACGCTGATTTTCTGACGCTCATTACTACCTACCGATATGATGCTGAGAAAAGGCAGCTTGAAGCCGCTACCAAACGACTCAATGGGCAATGGTTATGGATTGACACATATTTATTTGATGAAAAGGGTTGGGTGATTGAGCGGGCGCGCAAAGATAAACCAGAAGATGCGTATGGGTCACGTTTCAGATTTGTATACAAGCATGATGAACGTGGTGTTCAAGTAGAATCCGCCAGCTACACCGCTGAGGGGAAGCTCCAAGAGAAAACAGGATATAAAGACATTAGCGTTGACAGCCGGGGAAACTGGATCAAACGAACCGCCACTACGGCGGACACCAATGGCAAGGTGCGCGACATGACCGTAACCAGCATTCGAGAAATTACCTATTACTGAACCCGCCAAGGCAAGTTATGGAAGAGCGCTTCTTTCAATTTGCACCCGATCAGCAACGCGCCCGCGACCCATTACACCGAGACCAATTCGTTCGATGTGCTGGGGCGTCCGTTGACGGGCACGCAAAAGTTCATGACGAACACGACACCCTATAGTTTTGCGATGTCGCGGACGTATGACTATGCCGGCCATGTGTTGGCGCAAAACTACCCGTCGGCGGGACGTTCGACGACTTCGGCTTATAGCGCCAGCGGACGGTTGAGCAGCGTCACCGGCACGCTCTGCGATAGCGTCAATCGCACTTACGCTAATCAATTTGAATACAACGCCGCCGGGCAGATCACCAAAGAATGCTTCGGCACACAGACGCCGCTCTTCCATCAATTCAAATACAACAACCGCTTTCAACTGGCGCAAGTCTTTCTCGGCACGGGCAGCGATATGACGATGGCGGCCTCGTGGAACCGCGGGAGATTGAGTTTTTATTACGGTAACGCGATGCGTACGGCAGGCGATCCCCTCGCCAGTGGCACCGATAACAACGGCAACGTCACCCAGTTTGACCATTTGGTTCCGCTCAACGACGCCGTCAGCCAAACGGTGATTTACCGCGACAAATACGAATACGATGCGCTCAATCGCATTCAGCAAGTCAAAGGCTATTTCGTCAACACGTCCAACGTGATGACGCAAATCTATCAGCAGGCTTACACGATTGATGCGTGGGGCAACCGGCTGATTGATGCGAGCCAGACCAACGGCGGCGTCAACGCGCAGGTTTATACCGTTCCGCGCACCAACGGCGTACCCAACACCAATCGTTTCGGAGAATTGTCTAGTGACCTCGCTGGTAACGTCACACTCGATTTCAC
>JABFSD010000622.1 GCA_013140935.1 Acidobacteriota bacterium | reverse complement strand
AGGCGGGACATATCGCGTACGCGCCAACATCTTTGACAACCGCGAACGTCCCAATCAGAGCGAACTCACGCTTTGGGTAGCGGGCGGCAAGCAACCGCCTTCGCGCGATCTGGCGCAAGAGAAAGTCGAACTCATTCCGAATCAAAAAGAATATAAGGCGGGCGAGACGGCTGAGATTTTGGTGCAGGCTCCGTTCGCCAACGCCGAAGCCGTGCTGACCTTGCGCCGCGCGGGGCTGGTGCGCACCGAACGTTTCACCATCAACGGCGCTTCGCACACCGTGCGCGTGCCGATTGAAGACGCCTTCACGCCGAACCTGCACGTACAAGTTGATCTCGTAGGCGCAGCCGAACGCACAGGCGATGACGGACAGCCGCTGGCAGGCGTGCCTAAACGTCCAGCCTTCGCTTCGGGCGCGTTGAATCTTTCGATTCCGCCCGCGTCGCGCAAGCTGACGGCGACCGTCACGCCGCGCGACAAGGCGCTCGAACCCGGGGGAACTACGAACGTGGATGTCGAATTGCGCGACGCTGCAGGCAAGCCCGTAGCGAACGGCGAAATCGCCCTCGTCGTCGTTGATGAAGCCGTGCTGGCCTTGACGGGTTACAAGCTGAGCGATCCGCTGGCGTCGTTTTATCCGCAACGAGGGGATGACGTACGCAACCATCATTTGCGGGAGAAGGTGGCGCTGGCGAATCCAGAGCAGTTGATTGGTAGACTTAACCAACAAGGGCAGCAAGGACAGGGGATGATGGGCTTGGGCGGTTTTGAAAGAGCGGATAGTCTCGCCAGGCTCAGTCGCGCGCCTGCAAAGTCAGCGCCAATGTCTATGGCGATGGATAAGGCAGAAGCCGTAATGATAAGCACTGAAAATCGCGAGCAGGCAGCTGAACAAATCCAAGTCCGCTCCAACTTTGACGCACTCGCATTCTTCGCTGCTTCGTTGCCCACCAATGCCAACGGACGCGCTGCGGTCACGGTGAAGCTGCCCGACAACCTGACGCGCTACCGCGTGATGGCGGTTGCGGTCGCGGGCGAAAAGCAATTCGGCGTGGGCGAAGCCGCGATCACGGCGCGCTTGCCGTTGATGGCGCGTCCGAGTGCGCCGCGCTTTCTGAATTTCGGCGACCGCGTGGAGCTTCCCGTCGTCGTGCAAAACCAGACCGACAATCCGATGACGGTGGATGTCGTCGTGCGTGCGACGAATGCAGAACTAACCGCGTTCGTAGTTCCGCCTTCAGGCGATGCTTTCAATAACGCGAATCAACCGCCTAAAGGCGGAACTACGAACGCGGTGGCGACGAATGCTGCGGGTCGTCGTGTCACCGTCCCGCCCAACGATCGCGTAGAAGTTCGCTTCCCCGCCGCCGCCGTCAAACCAGGTGTGGCGCGCTTTCAGATTGGCGTGAGTTCAGGCAAGTGGGCTGACGCGGCAGAAGTCAGTTTGCCGGTATGGACTCCGGCTACGACAGAAGCCTTCGCGGTTTATGGCGAACTCGACAACGGCGCGTTTGCACAACCGGTGAAAGCGCCGAGCGATGCGGTGAAACAGTTCGGCGGGTTGGAAGTGACTACGTCAAGCACGCAGTTGCAGGCGCTGACCGATGCGGTGAGTTATCTGTCGAACTATCCGTATGAATGCGCCGAGCAAATCAGTTCGCGCATCCTCGCCATCGCTGCGTTGCGCGACGTGCTGGCGGCGTTTGATGCGAAAGTTGCCCAAAGCCGATGTGCTGGAAGCGGGCGTCAAACGCGACCTCGAACGATTGCGCGGCATGCAAAACAACGACGGCGGTTTCGGATTCTGGCGGCGCGGCGAAGATTCGTGGCCTTACCTCAGCATTCACGTAGCCCACGCGCTCACGCGCGCCAAGGCCAAAGGCTTCGACGTACCGAAAGAGATGACCGACAAGTCACAGCAATATTTGCGCAACGTCGAACGCCACATTCCGAGTTGGTATGGCATCGAAGCGCGCCGTTCGTTGATCGCTTATGCGCTGTTCACGCGCACGCTGATGAACGACCGCGACGCCGCCAAAGCGCGTTCGTTGATCGCGCAAGCGGGTGGAGCCGATAAGCTGCCGCTCGAATCATTGGGCTGGCTCTTGCCTGTGTTATCAGGCGAAGCCAATTCAAAACTCGAAGTCGCCGCCATCCGCCGCCACCTCGCCAATCGCGTAGAAGAAACCGCTGGCAACGCGCACTTCACGACGAGCTACGGCGACGGCGCGCACCTGATGTTGCATTCCAATCGCCGCGCCGACGGCATCATTCTCGCTGCGCTGATCGGCGACGATCCGACGAACGACTTGATCGCCAAACTCGCGCGCGGCTTGCTGGCGCAACGAACGGCGGGCCGTTGGGAAAATACGCAAGAGAACTGTTGGGTGCTGTTGGCGCTGGATCGTTATTTCAACACCTACGAAAAAGTCACGCCGAATTTCATCGCGCGCGCGTGGCTGGGCGATGGATACGCGGGCGAACACGCTTTCAAAGGCCGCACGACCGAACGTTCACAGATCAATGTGCCGATGAGTTTCTTGATGGAGAAAGGCGGTACGCCTAACCTGACGCTCGCCAAAGAGGGCGCGGGGCGAATGTATTACCGCATCGGGATGCAATACGCGCCATCGAATTTGCAGTTGAAAGCAGCGGATTACGGCTTCACGGTCACGCGCGTTTACGAAGCCGTTGATAATCCGAACGACGTGCGGCGACAGGAAGACGGTACTTGGAGAATTAAAGCAGGCGCGCAAGTTCGCGTGCGTCTTACGATGGTCGCGCCCGCGCGCCGCTATCACGTAGCGTTGGTTGACCCTTTGCCCGCTGGCTTTGAAGCGATGAATCCGGCACTGGCAACAACCGGTGCGATTCCGCGCGACCCGCAAGCACAACAATCGAATCGGTGGTGGTGGTGGCAACGCACTTGGTACGAACATCAAAACCTGCGCGACGAGCGCGTCGAGGCTTTCACCTCATTGCTGTGGGAAGGCGTGCATACTTATTCGTATGTGGCGCGGGCTACGACGCCGGGCGTGTTTGTGGTTCCGCCGACGAAGGCCGAAGAGATGTATCACCCGGAAACTTATGGACGCGGGGCGAGTGAGCGGGTGATTATCGAGTAAGCAGATTACAATGGTTTGAAGTCATCGAGTCATCTTCGCGGCTATGCCGCAAAAAGAAATGATGCGCTTGAGAGAAAACGAACCGCACCATGCGACAACTCGTCTGGTCGCCCGGTGGCTTCATCTCTCCGTCTTTCTTCTCTCTTTCTCTCCGTCTAAAAACAGATGCCCATACGCATTCGCATATACCTCTTGCTGGCCGCGCTCGCTGCGTTGATCGTAGGCGGTACGGTGGGCTATCGCTTGCTGGAAGGCTGGTCGTGGTTTGATGGGTTGTATATGACCGTCATCACGTTGGCGACCATCGGTTATGGCGAAGTGCATCCGCTGACGACTGCGGGGCGCGCGTTTACGCTGGTGCTGATCGTGTTCGGCGTAGCCGTATTCGGGTTCGTGATTTCGACGTTGACGCAATCGCTGATCGAGAGCGAATTTGCCAACCGCTTTGGGAGGCGCAAAGTGTTTAAGAGCATTGACCAGTTAAAACAACATTATATCCTGTGCGGCGCGGGCAAGGTCGGCATGCGCATCATCGAAGAAATGAAACGCAAAGCCGTAGATTTCGTCGTCATCGAACGCGACGAAGACGTCGCCGAAAAGTTATTGACGCAAGGCCATCTGGTGTTGATTGGCGACGCGACGGATGAAACCGTGTTGCAAGGCGCGCGCGTCGAACACGCGCTGGCGTTGATTACGGCAGCGTCGAGCGACCCTGAGAATGTATACATCTCGCTGACGGCGCGCGGGATGAACCCAAACCTTTACATTGTCTCGCGCGCAACTGACCTCTATGCCGAAAAACAACTAGTGCGCGCCGGAGCCAATCGCGTAATTTCGCCTACGATCATCGCCAGCCATCGCATGGCGCAGGCCGCGCTCTCGCCCGCCGTCGCCGATTTCATCGAACTCACCACGATGACCGAATCGCTTGATTTGAGTTTCGAGCAGATTCTTATCTCAGCGGGTTCACGACTTGACGGCGTGAAGCTCAAAGATTCCAGCATTCGTTCAGAACACAATGCGATTATCGTTTCGATTACGCCGCAGGAAGGCGCGATGGTCTTCAACCCCGACGGCGAATATCAGTTAAAGGCAGGTGATCTTTTGATTGCGATTGGCACGCACGCGGGGATGAGCCAGTTGGCGAAGATTGCGGGCGCTTAGGAATGGGACAGGATTAACGGGATTTTCAGGATTTACAGGATTCTTCTGAAGACATAGACATTGCAACGTTATCTCCATCCTGTAAATCCTGAAAATCCCGTTAATCCTGTCCCATTCCTAAGCCTTTTACAGCTTCTTTCACTGGCGCAGGTTTCGTGAACAGCTTACTCAACCAGCCTTCTTTCTTTTTCGGCAGCAGCAATTCTTTCAAACGCGGCATCATCTGACGGGCGGCGGCTTCGCCCGCAGCAATCATTTCGGCGGCTTTGGTGAGGTCGTCCGGGCGGACGTGTTTGATCTCAGGGCGAATCACGAGGTCGGCGTCTTTGGTCAGATAATTGACGGAGCTGCGCCCCATCACGGCCATGGATTGCGCCATGATGGCGAGGATGTTCGTCGGCGGCAGAATTGGTTCGTGCTGTGAATTCACGTCTACGGCAATGACGAAATCAGCGCCCATCGTGCGCGCGACCGAAGCCGGAATGTGTCCGACGAGTCCGCCGTCTACCATCATTCTGCCGTTGACCAGCACGGGCGTGTAATACACCGGCAAGGCGCAACTTGCGCGAATGGCGAGCGGCAATTCGCCTTCGGTGAAGACGACGGGCTTGCCCGATTGAATGTCGGTGGCGACTGCGCCAAACGGCAAGCGGCATTTGTCGAAAGTCGAGACGGGGAACTTCGCGCGAATGAATTCTTCGGTGCGTTCGCTGTTATAAAAGCCGAGCTTCGAGACGGCGAAGCGTCCGAGATCACTCCAGCGAATGTTCAAGGCGATTTGTTCGATTTGATCGGGCGAGAGTCCGGCGGCATAAGCGCCACCGATGAGCGAACCGACGCTGGTTCCGGCGACAAGATCAATGGGGATGTCGTGGCGTTCGAGTTCGCGCAGGACGCCGACGTGAGCGCAGCCGCGCGCCATGCCGCCGCCGAGCGCGAGGCCGATGCGGATGCGAGTTCGTAACGATTTGACCATAGCGTGTAAGTCCTCTCGATGTTGCGCGTCATTGTAATCGGCAACAACCAAGCCGCAAGCAAATATCATTCGCCCACGAAAACACACGAAGAAGACACGAAGCACCTGTCAACCTTCGTGTTTTTCTTCGTGAGGCTTCGTGGGCGACTCTTCTCGGATACTCAGCTTGACCCTGTCAGGGGGCGTATGGATACTGACGCCACACATACATAGTCCCCGTTCTGAAGGCAGAACAAAAGATCGTTTCCCCTGTTTGCCGAAGTGATTTAGAACCATCAACGCGCCCACGAAGCGCAGGCTGAAGAGACGCTCATGAACAAAGAAACGACCCGGTTGCACAATATTCCGCGCCACTGCTCGCTGGACGGCTTTACCGAAATCAGCTCGGCCTTTGACGGCGTATCCATTCGCACGCTCACGCAATTCGATACGGTGTGCGCTCAGACGGCGAACAACGATTACTACATCTTCATTCTCGACCCTGAGAACGGCAAAGCCCTGATTCAAGGCGGACGCTATTTCGAAACGCCGATGGAAGCGACGGTCAACGGCTCTACGTTTGGCGGCTGCATGCTCAAGATGGGCTGGCTGGGCGTGGGCTTGCGCATCGAAATCTGTTTTGACGGCAAACGCATCGTGACTTCGCCGGTGCAATCGTTGCGCATCGAGAAAGATCATTGATTCGCTGCTGATACTCGGCCTATTGGTTTCATGCTCCATTCCATTTCCCACAAAGTCGCGCAATTCACCGAGTCGGTCATCCGTGAAATGACGCGGCAGGCTTTGTTGCACAATGCGGTGAATCTTTCGCAAGGTTTCCCGGATTTCCCCGCACCCGCTGAAATCAAACAGGCGGCATGCGACGCAATCAATGCCGACATTAATCAATACGCCGTGACGTGGGGGGCCAAACGCTTCCGCGATGCGATTGCCGCCAAGACGAAATGGCATCTTGGTTTCGACGTTGACCCTGACCGCGAAGTCGTCGTCACTTGCGGTTCAACCGAAGCGATGATCGCCACGATGTTGGCGCTGGTGAATCCGGGCGAAGAGGTCATCGTCTTTGAGCCTTACTACGAAAATTACGGCCCGGACGCGATTTTGACCGAAGCTACGATTCGCTACGTGTCTTTACTTGCAGAGGGGCACGCCGAAGACGGCAACGGAAATTTCTGGACCTTCGATCCTGACGAATTGCGCGCCGCGTTTAATGACAAGACGCGCGCGATCATCCTCACCAATCCGCACAATCCGACGGGCAAGGTTTTCACGCGCGCCGAACTGCAACTCATCGCTGACTTGTGCATCGAGTTCGACGTGCTGGCTTTCACCGACGAAATTTACGAACACATCTGGTATCCCGACACGGCGCGCGACGTGCGGCATATTTCACTGGCTACGCTGGACGGCATGCGCGAACGCACGGTGAGCATCAACAGTCTTTCCAAAACTTATTCCGTCACGGGCTGGCGCGTAGGTTATGCGATTGCGCCGCCCGTGCTGACCGATGCGATTCGCAAGGTTCACGACTTCCTGACCGTAGGGGCCGCCGCTCCGTTGCAGGACGCCGGCGCTTTCGCTTTAAGCCTGCCGCAAAGCTATTACGACTCGTTGCAACAAACCTATTTGAAGAAGCGCGACTTTCTATTGGGCGTGCTGAACGAGGCCGGATTCAAATGCTATAAGCCGGACGGGGCTTATTACATTATGACCGACATATCCGGCTTCGGCTTCGCTGACGACGTAGCGTTCACCAAACACCTCATCAGCGAGGTCGGCGTTGCGGTCGTACCGGGCAGCAGTTTCTATCGTCAGTCTGATGGCGGGAAGCAACAAGTCAGATTCACTTATTGCAAGCGCGCAGAAACTTTGCAGGCCGCTGCCGAGAAGCTACAAAAGTTAAAGTGATCTCTGAAGCATGAGCGCCGCAAGGCCGATGGAATATGTTTTATTCAAACGAGATTGCATCTTGACGCGCCGTTTCGCCTGTGGCTAATATGACTGCAATCTGACTGTTGATGGGGTGAGGACATCAGCAGTTCTGAGCCGGTTCAAAGGTCCCAAGCCAATGAACCGGCTTCTCTATTTTTAGGCCATCCGTTTTCCGCCACCCATTTCCACGAATGATCACGAAGACATTTTAGCAAGCGCGTCGAGCAGTTTGGGCGTGAGGCGTTTGCCCGTTTGTCGGTAAGCCAGCAGCAACGCACCGAGATCAGGGCCGAAGCGCGGCGCTACGATAGTGGCTTGTGGCAGGCGTTGCGCGAGGTTGGCCGTAAAGCCCGCAAGCAAACGGCGGCTTTTGAATACGCCGCCGCTGTAAGAAACGTTGAATGGTTCGTCTAACGCGAGCCGTTTAGCGGTGGCTTCCGCGAGTTCCGCCAAATCTGCCGCCGCCCTGTCAATGATGGCTTGTGCCGTAGGCTCTTTGCGTTCCGCCAGTGCTGCGACTTTGGCGGCAAAGCTCGCCAGTCGTTCGCGGGAAATCTCGTTGGCGTATACGTCTTCGATAATCTGCTCAATAGATGTCCGTTTGAAATGCTTGAGCAAGGCGGCTTGCAACGCATCCTGCCCTTTTATCCGTTCGGCATGGCGCATCGCCAAGGTGACGGCTTGGCGAGCGATGGCGAAGGCGCTGCCTTCATCAGCGAACAAATAACCTCGTCCGCCTACACGCACGAAGCGTTGATCGGCGGTTTCGCCGCACGCCACCGAACCCGTACCCGCCATCACAATCACGCCTGCGCCACCGGCAAACGCCCCCGCCAACGCGCCGCGCGTATCGTGTTCGACCGTCAATACATCAGCGCATAAAAGCTCTTTCACGATTGCGCGCTTGTCTTCCGGCTCGCCGGTCATCGAGAGATAGGCGCTCGTGAATTTGAATTGAGCGACAGATTGTTTTTTCAGCAAGCCCGCTTGTTGCCCCGCTTGTGCTAAAGCTTCGCTGAGAGATTGATTGATGGCTTTGGTCAGTCGTTCGCGTCCGCCGGGTGCGCGCGTATGGTTCGATTCGCCCGCGTGGCCGATGCCGAGAATGTTGCCGCGTGCATTGGCGATCAGCGCCGTCGTATGGCTTTGCCCGCCGTCTATGCCGAGAAAGTAGCCCATAAGATTTCTTCGTATCGGGTGGGATGAAAGGGCAGGCCGGTCCAGCTTTGCGCAAAAGCGTGCGCGGCGTTTTCGGTTTCAGTGTGTTTGGCCCACACGGAAGGCGCAGGCGTCAGCAGGTGAAAGAGTTCGTGCGCGATGATGACCTCGGTGAATGGTTCGCGGGTGAACCATTCACCAGCAGGTTGTGGGGCAGGTTCCCAACCTGCCCCACAACCTGCGCGCTGACTGTGGGGCAGGTTGGGAACCTGCCCCACAGTCAGCCGGTCAATTGCCGCATCGTTCAACGTGATTTGCCAAGGTCGCCGCGTGCATTCAGCAAATTGAGTGAGGC
>JABFSD010000619.1 GCA_013140935.1 Acidobacteriota bacterium | reverse complement strand
CATCAACCTCGACAACAAGGTTGCCAACGCGCTGATTGGCGGCTGGCAATTGGGCGGCATCTTCACGTTGCAAGACGGCTTCCCCTTCACAGTGTTGTGCGGGCCAGGCAACATTCAAAACGGCGGCGGCGTTTGTTACCCCGATTCGACCGGCATCAATCCGAACCTGCCGCGCGATCAACAAACGCGCACACGGTTTTTCAACCTGGATGCTTATGTGAATCGCATTCCGGCAACGGGTAATTTCCGTTACGGCACGACGGGACGCAATTCGGTAATCGGCCCGGGCATCATCAGTCTCGATGCTTCGCTCAATAAGAAATTCAACTTTAGCGAAGGCCGCTATCTCGAATTTCGCACCGAAGTTTTCAACGCGCCGAATCATCCGATTTGGAATCCGCCGGGCAATCAAATTAACACGCCGAATGCGGGCGTCATCACCAGCACCAAGATTGATTCGCGGCAGTTGCAGTTTGGTTTGAAACTGGTGTTTTAGTTGTCGTGGTTAATGGGACTGATGAGACAAATGGGACTGATGGGAGTTCTCAAACAACCCATCACTCTCATAACTCTTATCAGTCCCATTTGTTCTATCAGTCCCATTGATTTGATTGTCATGCTCAAACGATTTTTGTTGCTCGCCGGTTGTTTAGGCTTTTCTCTCATTGCCGCTGCACAACCCAAGCCGAACATCCTGATTCTTTATGCCGACGACTGGCGGCACGATACGCTGGGCGCGGCAGGTCATCCCGTAGTCAAAACGCCACATCTTGATCAACTCGCGCGCGAAGGCATTCGCTTCACCCGCGCGCACGTCACGACTTCGATTTGCGGCGTAAGCCGCGCCACGCTCTTTACCGGGCAATGGATGTCGCGCCACGGCAATCCGGCGTTCGAGATGTTCAAAACGCCGTGGAGCGAAACCTATCCGGGCTTGTTGCGCGCGAATGGTTATTACACCGGCCACATCGGCAAATGGCACAACGGCAAGTTTCCGGCTGAAGCATTCGACTTCGGTCGTTCGTATGCAGGGACGCATTTCATCAAGCAGGCAGACGGCTCAACTATTCACGTTACGCAGAAAAACGAAAACGATGCTTTGGAATTTTTGCGCACTCGTTCGAAAGACAAGCCTTTCGTTTTGACGTTGGCGTTTTTCGCTACGCATGCCGAAGACCAGCATCCGAAGCAATATCTTTACCAACCGACGAGCGCCGCGCTCTATCAAAACGTAACGATTCCGATTCCTACGACGGCGGGCGACGAATACTTCAAATTGCTGCCGCCCTTCATCGCCAACGAAAAGAACGAAGGGCGCAATCGCTGGCATTGGCGATTCGATACGCCGGAAAAATATCAGGAATACATGAAGGCTTATTACCGGTTGGCGACGGAGGTTGATTCAACCGCAGGCCGCGTGCTGGCTGAACTCAAAGCACAAGGCTTGGATGAAAACACGCTCGTGATCTTTACGACCGACAACGGATACTTTCACGGCGAACATGGGCTGGCTGACAAGTGGTATCCGTATGAAGAATCCATTCGCGTACCGCTGATCGTGCGCGACCCGCGTATGCCAAAAGCCAAACGCGGCACGACCAACGATGCTTTGGCCTTGAACGTAGACACAGCGCCGACGATTCTCGCTGCGGCTGGTGTGAGCGTTCCCGCAACGATGCAAGGCCGTGATTTCGCTGAGTTGTATCTGAAAGCCAAAGTGCGAGACTGGCGGCAGGATTACTTTTACGAACACGCCACGATTCGCAGCACCGATTTCATCCCTTCCTCTGAGGCGCTCGTGCAACGCGACGTGAAATATCTTTATTGGCCTGATTTCAAATACGAAGAATTGTTCGACCTCAAGCGCGACCCACAGGAAACGCGAAATCTTATCAACGACTCGAAATACGCCAAGCGACTGACGGCCTTGCGGCAACGTTTCGCTGCCGTGAAAGCCGCAGCGAAATGATCGCTTCGCTAAACGTCGAAGAGTCTTCGCCCACCAGCCCGCGTCAATCTTTAGGCCGCAACTTAACCATTCCCCAACTGCCGTTGGCGGGATTCGACAAGAATTTCCAAACAGGCTTTCAGAAATGTATGGGTATGCAATCCGCAGGCGATAGCGTAAAGTGACCGCTTTGTCAGCGGACTGAGATGCCGGGCAGTGATGCCGGAAACCGTGAGGGCAACGATGAAGTTATGTGAACTATGTATACATCAACAGGCCATCGGCGTTTGTGCGATGAGTCGCCCGGTGCCGCAAAAGATGCGTTGCACCGATTTCACGCCCGGCATGGAACGCTTTTTTGCTGCGCCTGCCGATTACACCGGGCTTGAACAACTGAAACAGATGGCCGTTTTTTTCGGCCTGAGCGGAAAGGAGCTCCGGCGCGTGTTGACGCTGGGCGAGACGCTGAACAAAGGCGGTGTGTGAAAGTGCGGCGGATCGTTTATCCGCTCGCCAAATTATTGTCACGAGAGATTTGAAGAGAAATATGCCTATTCGTTTGTTTGTCGGAAATCTTCCCTACGATACGTCTGAAGCGGAGTTAAAAGACCACTTCGCCGCCGTAGCTCCGGTTACGTTTTTGATGATCCCGAAAGACCGGGAAACCGGGCGCGCACGCAACTTCGCCTTTGTCGAGTTCGGTGAGCGCGCGCAGGCGGAGGACGCCGTCCGCCGTCTCAATAACCAGTTATTCAACGGCAGACCGCTGTCGGTCAGTGAAGCCCGCGCGCGCGAAGAGGGCCGTCCAAC
>JABFSD010001048.1 GCA_013140935.1 Acidobacteriota bacterium | reverse complement strand
TTCCAGCGTTTGCTCCAAGCCTTCGGCAATCGTCTTGTCTAACGCTTTGCGCAGAATTTTGAGTTCCAACACGATGCGCTGCACGCCGCCCGAATGCGGCCAAAGCACCAACAGATCAGTACGCCCGCGCCCCAAGCCGTATTCGCGCTCGATGCGTCCGCCGCCGTTCACTACGCGATGCAAAAAGGCTTGCATCAATAACTGCGGCCCGGCTTCCTTGTAATCGAAGCACTCGACCCAGCTTTCGGAATTCTCACGAAAGAATTGCTGAAAGGCCGTCAGCAGCTTGTCCATGTCCAGCCGTCCATCCGGCGCCACATACCACTTGGTTTCCTGCACGATGGTGCGTTGCACGGGCGAGGTCAGCACGCGCGGAATGACTTCCTGATAAATCGGATTAGCGATGCGCAAATGCTCGCCGTTGGCGCGCCGCACCAACCCTAAATCGGTGACGAAACGCAGGTCGTCGTCCGGTATCTCAATCACTTCATCGCCCGCCAGAATCGGTTCGATCACGCGGCGCACCCGCGCTTCGCTCAACCGCTCGGCCAAACTATCAAGATGCGTTTCACGGCGCTGAATCAAAATTTCTTTGGACTCTTCGATATGTTCAAGCGCGATGGGCTTTGTGACATCGCGCTGCAATTCTTCGACCGGGACTTTTGCCAGCGCATTGACCATGTATGGCTGCCCTTGCGTCAATTCGTAAGCTCGCGCCACGGCTTCATCGGTGAAAACCTGTCCCGTTTCCGCTGTATGCAGGCGATAAAGCGTCGCCACATCCGCCGCTGAAAAATTGCCCATCGTCAGCGAGCGCGCCTTGATGTTAAACGGACTGGCCGTATTCAGCCGCTCACTGCCGCCGGATTGAATTTTGTAATCGCGTACATCGCGCATCCCAATCAGCGCCAGCGACCAGGGAAAGTTTTTCGGGCGATACGTGAAACCATCGCGCAACTGATGCAACACCGACAACAACAGTTCGTCTTCGAGCGAGTCAATCTCATCCAGAAACACGGCCAGCGGACGCGGACAGGCGCGCGCCCAGGCGCGCAAGGCCGCGTTGATGCGCTGTCCGGGTTCCGCCGCAGGCCATTCCGGTGGACGCAACTCGGGTGGCAGTTCGTTCTCAGCCACGTTGCGCCAGTGGCTGAGCAGCAGCCGTTCCCCCGCGTCAACGTCGTGGCTGAAGACATCGGCCATTTGCACCGACAACACAAGCGCGGCGTAGCGGCCTTCTTCAGTCAGCGCATGCGCCAACGCCAGCATAGAGGTTGACTTGCCCGTTTGCCGCGCCGCGTGCAGCACGAAATAATTCTGCCCGTCAATCAGTCGCCGCGTCTCTTCCGGCAAGCGCGGCAGTGCGGGCAACATATAGTGGATTTCAGACCGGCACGGCCCGGTGGTATTGAAATGTTTCATCGTTGTTGCTTGTCCTCTTCGTTCACTTCTTTAACCCCACTGTCCAATTCAAAATCACGCTGACCGGCGTCGCCTCGCCTACCTTTGTCCCGATCAGAAACCGCTGTCCGTCCGCCGTCACGTCGTATTCAATCCCCGGCTGAATCGGGCCGTTCAGCATCCGCGTTTTGAATAAGGCGGTGGGCGTCTCGAACGTCGTGCTATTGATCTTCACCGCCATCATTTGCCCGTCGGCGGCAATGTAGAACAACTCTTGCCCGTCGCGCCGGAAGCGTGGCTGACTGCCGCCACTGGTCGAGATGCGCTTCTTGTCACCACCCAACTTGCCCTCGGCAGTGAACGGTTGCACATAGATTTCATAGCTGCCCGATTCATCCGAGACGTAGGCCAGCCAATGCCCGTCCGGCGACAGTTGCGCATGGAGCATGTCAAAGTCGGAGTTGAAGAGTGGATAGGGCTGATGGTCGCCCGTGAGCGGCAGCGCCCAGATCCCGCGTCGCCCTGTTCCTCCAATCGCATTGTAAAAAATAAAGCGCCCATCCCGTGACCAGTCGGTGGGGAAGTTGACTCCTTTCAGTAATAGCTCTTCCGCCCCGACGCCGCTTGCCGCTTTTTGATAAAGACCCAGTACGCCGTCTCTGGATGCCTGAAAGACGACCCGGCTGCCATCCGGCGACCAGATGGGAAAATCATCAAGACCGGGATGAGAGGTCAGCCGGGTGGGAAGATTGCGCGCAAGGTCAATGATCCAGATGTCCCTACTCTGAAGCTGCGCCTCCCGACGCTGAATGACGAGGCTCTTCCCATCGGGTGAAAGTTGCAGATATTGTCCTATCAGCACTTTCATTGCTGTGCCGACGGTGCCGACCTGTTTTCCCGCGCGGTCAAACCAGACCAGCTGATAGGCGCGCTCGCGGTATCCCTGCCAGATCAACACGCCATTCTCAGAGACGGAAAAGGGCGCGCCGAAAACAGTCGCAGTGTTGGTCGGTTGGGTGAGGAAGAACGCTTCGCCTGTCAGTTCCAGATGGTCGGCGTCAAAGCGTTGTGCCACAAGCGCCCCATCGCGCGCAAAAAGTAACCAGCCGGGCGGCGCATACACGGCGGGCGCGGCCTCCGTCAGCACTTGCTTCACGTCTTGGGAATCAAGCGAGCCGGCGAAGACTTTCTGCGAACTATCTGTTCCAACCAGCCGGTAGAGAAAGTGACGACCATCCGGCAGGAAGCACGGATAGACTAACAAGTTTTCCCGGCGCGCCGGGTCAGGTTTGAGCACTAGCTTCGGCTCACCGCCCGTCGCCGGAATCTGGAACAACCCATTGTTGTTGTTAATACCG
>JABFSD010000789.1 GCA_013140935.1 Acidobacteriota bacterium | reverse complement strand
TCGCGTTATAGAGATAAGGCGGCGTGTAAACCTGATGATCGGGATGATCGGCGGGACAGTTGCATAAGCCGCCGCCGCCCGACCACACGCGGCCATCGGTCATCAGCAAAGCGACCGAATGATAATTACGCGGCACGCTCATGTCGGCGACCGGACGCCACGTGTTCGTTTCAGGATTCCAGATTTCGGGTTCGAGCCTTGTCCCTTCGTCGCTAAACTCTACGCCCGTCGTGTTGCCGCCCACGACCATGACTTCGCCGGTGGGCAGCACTACCGCATTGTGAAACTTGCGCGCGTGCGTCATCGGCGCGACGTTCGTGCGCGTGGCGGTGGCGCCGTTCAAATCCAGCACGAAAGCCTGATTGGTCGCGGGCATGTCGCTGTTGTTGGCTTGTCCGCCTACGACCAGCACTTTGCCGACGTCATACATCACCTGTGCCGAATATTTCGGATACCACGTGTTGAACAGGTTCGCGCCGGTTACGCTGCCGTTGCCGGTCGGATTGATCCAGTGCATTTGTTGCGTCGGGCCGGAATGAAAGATGTTGCCGTTGGGTGCCAGATGCAGATAAGGCAGCCAGTTATTTTGATAGCCGGGCGAATTCAGGATGGGCGTGAAGTTCGCGCCGATCAGCATCATCCAGCCGCTGCCGGGCGACCAGATTTCAGGATAAGCGTCGCCGGGTTCGCCCAACGCGGTGAAGACCTTTCCGTTCGGCAAGGCGATGCTGCCCGGATACCAACGCTCGCGGTTCATGTCTTGCACGCGCGACCAGGTGTTGGTGCGCCAATCGAAAATGCTGGTGCGTTCGCGCGTGCCGTCGCCGCCGTTCACGAATACGCGCCCGTCTTCGAGCATCGTCGGAATGCCGCAAAACATGCTGTGGTCGTTGTGATTGATCGAAGTGATCTGATTCGTCGTGGGGTTCCAAATCGCGGCGAACGTATTCGCGCCGCCGTTATACGAACGCGGATTGTTGCCGCCCCACGCGAGAATGCGTCCATCGGGCAAGCTCGCCGCCGAAGCGAAGACGAACGGCCACGTCGTCACGCTGTTCCACATCCCGTATTGCGACAACTCCGCCGGAGTTTGCGCCGCGCGCATCACGTCCGGCAAAACGAAGGCACCCAAGCCGCGCGCCTTTTCTGCCAGCGCCGCATCGTGCGCTACGTGGTCAGCGTCTACCGGGCCATTATGCGTATGCGCCGGTAACGCAGGCGTTGGCGTCGGCGTGACCGGCGCCTGAAACGCATTGCGGCGCGCTTCCGTCGTCGAATCAAACGTCAACGCGAAAGCCGCGAGTACACAAACGAGTGCCAGCACGCGCCGCACTGTGCGCGTCGAGAGAGGGGAATACATAGGGGATACCTGAACGTGGGTGGGTTAGTGGCTAGTGGCTAGTGGTCAGTGGCTAGTGGCTGAGCTAGCCACTAGCCACTAACCACTAGCCACTTTCTTATCGCGTCAGTCGCGCATCAGCCCAATCGGCTTTGTTCCAGCGATTGCCCGAAGCGCCGAGCGGGTCAACGACGAGGCGCAATTCATTTTTGCCGGCGACGTTGAGATTGAGCTGTTTGGTATAAGTGCGACCGGTCATCGTGCCGCTGAAATATACTTCTTGCCCGTCGAGATAAACGCGGAAGTAAACTGCGCCGAGGCTGCCGACTTCTTCGTCAAGGCCGATGTCGGCAAGGAAGTTTTGATAGAGGCCGCCCAGGCTGTAACGCAGTTCCGACCGCGCGCTGACGCCGAGGCCTTTGTTGTAACGCACGGCGTCGAGATTGATGCGCCCGCCGTCGCCCGCTGCCGTGCCGCCGTTGCTCTTATCGCGTTCGTAAGGCCCGATGGCATTGCTCGCAAACGTCGGCGTCAGATCGCTCAAATAAGTCGTCGGCAACAATGCTTGATACGTTGCGGTCAGCGTTTGATTGGCACTGCCGATAGTGATGTCGTGCGAACGCGCGCCGCCGTCTGACCAACTGACGAACTGTAAATTGTTTTGCACCTGCGCGACGCTGATGCCGTGACGCGAATTGATGATGGTCGTCGCCGTGAAAGGTGCGGTGCGTGCGACGCCGTCGTAATTGACCTGCAATCCGCTGGGCACGGTTTGAAAGGTGTATTGCACCGTGTTCGGCCTTAACTCGCGGCATTGCGTGATGGCCGATGCGCCCGTGCCGTCGGTCACCGTCGCGCACAATTCAAAATAAGTGTCGTCGCCGTGATCGGGAATCGTGTAAGTGCCGCTAGCACCGACGAAGGTGAAGAAATCGAAATGCACGTGTTCGGCGTGATGCAGGATGGCTTTCCATTCGATGCGGCTTGAGATGTTGCCTTCTTCGGCATCGGTGGCCGTGCCGTTAAAGCTGATCGTCGTGCCTACGTTATAGCGCGTGTTGTTGTTGGCCGGGGTATTGATCGTCACCACCGGACGCGAGTTGTTCACATTGATGACCAGCGTGTCAGTGCCTTGCGCGCCGGGCGTATCGGTCACCGTCAGCCGCACGTTGTAAGTCCCCGCGTTCGTATAAACCTTCGACGGATTCGCTTGCGTCGAAGTCGTGCCGTCGCCGAAATCCCACAGATAAGTGAGGGCTTGGCCGTCTACGTCAAATGAACCCGCGCTGCTGAATTGCACGGTCAACGGCGCATTGCCGCTGGTCACGTTCGAGGTCGCATCCGCCGTGGGCGCATTGTTGCCGCCGCCGACGTAACGCAGCCGCCGAATCTCGCTCGTCAACCCCAACGCGATGTAATAA
>JABFSD010001235.1 GCA_013140935.1 Acidobacteriota bacterium | reverse complement strand
TATTTCGCGGCCTACGTTGCTCAAGCACTTGGACGCGGGCGAGTTGCCCTTTCATTACGTCGGCACGCATCGCCGCATCACGCTGGCCGATTTGATGGAATACAAACGGCAGCGTCAAATCAAAGGTGAAGCCGCGCTGCAACGCATGACGGAACTGGCCGAAGAGATGGGACTCTATGACGCCGAGTGAACCTGTTTACGAACAGGTGGCGGTCTGTGATGCCTGCGTGCTTTATTCGATTACGCTGGCCGACCTGCTGAATCAGTTGCCTAAAAAAATCGCCCTGCCGCAACTCGTGAGAGCTGCGGCAGGGCTGGTGTTTAGGCACATTGAAGCGCGACTATTTTTCTGTGACGAACGGATTGCTCAAGGTTTCAAGCCCGTCAATTACGACCTCAAACACATCGCCGTCTTTGAGCAGCACGGGCGGTGTGCGAAACACGCCGACGCCATCCGGCGTGCCCGTCGCAATCACATCGCCCGGTTCGAGCGTGATGGCTTGCGTGATGTAATGAATCAGATAGGCGATGTTAAAAATCATCTTGCTCGTGTTGGAGCTTTGCATGACTTCGCCGTTGAGAATGCCCTGAATGTCGAGTGCTTGCACGTCGGCAATTTCGTCTTTGGTCGTGACGAACGGGCCGATGGGACAGAACCCGTCGAGGCCTTTGCCGCGCACCCATTGCCCGTCGGCGAATTGCAAATCGCGCGCGCTCACGTCGTGCAAGCAGGCGTAACCAAACACGTAATCAAGCGCGTTGGCTTCAGCCACTTTGCTGGCGCGGCGCGCGATGACGACGGCGAGTTCGGCTTCGAAATCAATTTTCTCACTGATTTTGTGCAACGTAACCGGGGCGTTATGCGCCGTGATCGAATTGTTGAACTTGGTGAAAATCATCGGCGACTTGGGTGGTTCGCTGCCGCCTTCGATGGCGTGGTCAACGTAATTGCGTCCGATGGCGATGACCTTGCCCGGATTGATCGCCGGCAGATATTCCACCGCGTCGCGTTGATAGGCCGTCGTCGCCGTTACGTTTTTGGCTTCGTGCAAAGCGACGGAGCCTTTCTTGATGAAATCGAGCGCGGTGGCCGCGACCGAAGTGATGTCAATGATTACGTCGCCGTCGAGCTTGCCGAGACGCGCTTCGTCAGATGTTTTGGTTTTGAATTGTGCGATTTTCATAAGGGTGTTGGTGATTGAAATAGAATCAGGCACGTCGCCCGTTCGTTTTGCGTGGTGATGCAGTTTTCATTGCCGGTTTATCGTTGACGCCGTTTTCACTCAGCCATTGCGATAGATCACGCACACTGGTGAATTTCAACAGAGCTTTAGCGAGGTTTTCGAGCTTCTCTGCCGCTAGCCGTTGAAGGCTAATCAGCGTGCGTTGATTGAGCTTGCCTACCTGTTCTTCGAGCATGATCAGAAGCATTTTGCGAAAGCCCCGTTCTTCCCAACTGGTCATCATTTTGGTGCCCTCTCGTTGGAAGACGTTTGCTCACTCAACCATCGTGTAAGAGCACGTGTATCGGCAATCTTGAGCAGGTTTTTTCCTAAGGCGTGTAATTGTGCGGCAGGTAACTGTTGAATGCTTTTTAGCAGACGTCGGCTTAACTTACCGAAACGCTCTTCAAAAAGACTGATGACTAGGTCGCGCTCCTGCTCAACGGCTCGGTTAAAGCCGCGTTCTTCCCAACTCGTCAAAAATTCCATAGTTTGCTCCTTTTCCTCATCAGGCAAAGTTTCCATTTTTGCGATGAACTGTTTTTCTTCTTCCGCATTCAAACTCAGATAAGTATCTACGAATTGTGCCAAAAAATGACTTCTTTCGCGGTCAATACGCAAGCGTGCAATCATCCGCAAACATTCCTTTTTGACTTCGACGCGCTCTTCCGTTGCTACGCCCATTTTCACCATCAGCGCGCTAGCGACCGGATTGTCGTGTCGCAGAAAATCGCGCCAGTTCAACCGATTGAGTTGAATAATTGTGAAGCGAAATTCCAACACCTGTTTGTCAGGGAAGGTGACGCTGAATCCGTCATCTTCGGCGTCACGCGGGCTATCGTAAGACAGCAGCGCAATCGGGTAAACCGGCATCCGCGCTTGCCGCGTGAGCATGGCGAAGTAATCGAACATCCGTCGGGCAAAGGCTCCACGCCGTTTGCGCCGCGCGCTTTCGGGTTCGATGTGAATGAGAAAGTTGGTGGCGGTGTTTTTGAATTTCACCTGCGCTACGAGGTCGGCGTTGCGTTTATCGCGCGACGCGAGCGCAGCGAAAATCTCTTTGTCGAGAAACTTGATCTCAGACGTATCGAGATAAGTCGCCACTTCAGGCAGAAACAACTCGATGAATTCACTGAAGAATTCGCGCAACAGCTTTTTGAAGAGTTGATCGTGATCGGTCATTTACTTATCAGGCTAAATCAAGCCACCTGAGAATTAGACAGGATTGACAGGATTTTCAGGATTCACAGGATTGGAAGTAACACGGAAATGCCTCTGCTTATTGGTGAATCCCGTCAATCCTGAAAATCCTGTCAATCCTGTCTAATTTCGTCAGCGCCAAGATTGTTTGTTTCGATTTAGGCTTCCGCGCTTTCAAACCGCCTGCGTTGAAATTCGTCGAATGTTACTGCCGCAATAATCACCGCGCCGATGATGATCTTTTGAATGAAGGGCGAAATTTGCAGCAGGTTTCCGCCGTTCGCCAGCACGCCCATAATCAACGAACCGATGATGGTGCCGATGACTGTGCCTTGTCC
>JABFSD010000740.1 GCA_013140935.1 Acidobacteriota bacterium | reverse complement strand
ACATCGGCATGGCAAACGAACTCGCGTTGCTTTGCCATACGCTCGGCATTGACACGTGGGAAGTGATCGCGGCGGCGGCGACGAAGCCGTTTGGCTTCATGCCGTTTTATCCCGGCCCCGGCATTGGTGGACATTGCATTCCACTCGACCCGCATTACCTGTCGTGGAAGGCCCGTATGCACGGCTTTGAAGCGCGCTTCATCTCGTTGGCCGAAGAAGTCAATTCCAAGATGCCCGAACACGTCATCAATCTCGTGACCAAAGGGCTGAACCAACAACGCAAAGCCGTCAACGGATCGAACGTGCTGGTGCTGGGCGTGGCTTATAAAAAAGACATTGACGACATGCGCGAAAGCCCCGCGCTCGGCATCATCGAAAAGCTCGAAGCGTTGGGCGCGCACGTGACTTATCACGATCCTTACGTGTCCCAGATGCACTTGGAAGGAAGCAGGCAAATGATGCACAGCGTCGCGCTCACTGATGAAGCCGTGAAAGCGGCTGACGCCGTCGTCATCGTCACCGACCATCGCAACGTAGATTACGCCTGGGTCGTCGAACGCGCCGCGCTGGTCGTGGATACGCGCAACGTCACGCGCAGTCTGGGTGAACGGGCAAATGTCGTGCGGCTGTAAGAACTCAGGCTGTAGGGCAGGTTACCAACCTGCCCTACAGCCTGACCGTAAGATTTCCGATTAAGAGAACTATGAGCGGAATAGCAGGCATGGTCGGTCCTGAATGGTTGATGCCGAAGCGGCAGCGGCAGGACGTGATCAATGAAATGTGCCAAATTCACGATCCGCGCCACGAGGCGAACAGTGCAACCTACGTCCAGCGTGGCGTAGCCCTCGGTATGCGCCAAGCGGCTCGCACGCCGATAGGTAATGAAGATAGTTCCGTCTGGATCGTGTTCGATGGCGAGATTTACAACCATCGCGAGTTGCGGCGCTTCCTGCAATTTTGCGGACATCGCTTTCGCACCGAATCCACCACTGAATCTGGGGCCGAAGTCGTCCTGCATCTCTATGAAGAACTCGGTGACAAGTGCGTAGAAAAACTGCGCGGCTGTTTCGGTTTTGCCGTATGGGATGGACGCAACGAAAAGCTGTTGCTCGCGCGCGACCGCGTAGGCCACAAGCCCATGCACTTTTTGCACGCGGGCGACACGATTATCTTCGGCACAGAAATCAAATCCATCCTGCCGCATCCGCTAGTGCGACGTGAGATCAATTACGAAGCCATCTCTGATTACCTTTCGTTCGGTTATGTGCCTGACCCGAAGACGGCGTTTCGCGGCATCGAGAAACTGCCGCCCGGCCATACGCTGACGTTTCAATACGGACAAGTCGAAAAGCGTCGTTACTGGGATTTCAATTTCGCGCCACTCGAAGAACCAATGCGCAGCGAGCGCGAATACGTGGCGGAATTGCGTGACCGGCTGAAAGCCACGATTCAGCTTCAGACCAAAGGCGACGATGCGACAGGCGTGTTGCTTTCAGGCGGACTCGATTCCAGCCTGATCGTAGGCACACTCGCGCAACTCAAGCCGGAGCCGGTCAAAACCTTTGCGATTGGCTTTTCTGAAAACGGCTTTGACGAACTTGAGTACGCCCGCGTCGCGGCGCAACGGTTCAACACCGAACATCACGAACACACCGTCACGCCCGATGCCGTTCGCCTCGTCGAAGAAATCGTATGGCATCACGACGAACCTTTCGCCGACGTGTCGAGCATTCCTTCGTGGTTCGCCGCGCAACAGGCGCGCGCACACGTTTCTGCCGTGCTGACCGGCGACGGTGGCGATGAGCTGTTTGCGGGATATGAAAGATATGCGCGCCATCAAGCGCGTAACCGTTACGAACGTTTGCCCAAAGCCGCGCGGCAGAATTTCGTGCTGCCGCTGAGTGCTGCGTTGCCGCAGGTCACACCGGGCAAAAACTTTTTGCGCAACATCGCGCTCGATCCGGCGGCGCGTTACGTTGACAGTCTGGCGCTGTTCAGCCGTCAGCAAAAACGCGGCTTGCTCGGCGCGCACGCGGCGTTGTGGCTGGGCAATTACGTTTCCGACAGCGCGTTCATCAATCTGTTCAACGCGCCTGACACGACGGCCAGCATTGCCAACAATATCGAACGAATGCTTTATCTCGACAGCAAAACTTATCTGCCGGGCGACCTGATGGCGAAGGTCAATCGGATGAGCGCCGCGCACTCGCTCGAAACCCGCGCGCCCTTTCTCGATCACGAGCTAATCGAATTCGCCCAACGCATTCCCGCGTCGTTAAAGCTTAACGGCACGTCGAGCAAATATATCTTGCGGCAGGCCGCCAAAGGCCTCGTACCCGAAGTCATCATTCAACGCCCGAAAAAAGGTTTCAGTGTGCCGCTCGCCGCCTGGTTTCAGGGCGAGTTGAAAGGTCTGCTTTACGACACGCTCACCGACCAGCGTACGCGCGACCGCAGCTTGCTGAATCAAAGCAGCATTCGTTCGCTGATGAACGAACACCAGATCGGACGCCGCGATCATTCGCGCCAACTGTGGAGCCTGCTCACACTCGAACTCTGGTTGCGCGCCTTTATTGATCAACGGCCTGAGCGGACGACAATTCAATTTCGCGCGGCAACCGATTTGGTAAACATCGAAAGCGCCGATCAGCGAGTGCGCGCGCTCGCCGCCGCCGGTTAAGCATCATGGCGCAGACTTCAGTCTGTGACCCGTAGCGTGGACTTTAGTCCGCGCTGCTCAATTGCCAGACCGCGCGGACTA
>JABFSD010000271.1 GCA_013140935.1 Acidobacteriota bacterium | reverse complement strand
CGGTACTCTAAACGGTGTTTTGGTGTAGCGAATCACTTTGCCCTTGATGCCCAAGACCTGCGCGGCGACAAGGTTGTTGCCGAAGTTGGTGAAGTCGAGAAATTGCCATACGACTTTTTTATCGCGCGTAACTTCGATCAGTTGCGGATTCTCTGGCCCCGCGTGCGTATTGCCGATGATGATGTTGCCGTTCGTCAGCACTTCGAGCGTCGTGACCCAAGCGAAATTGATGCCGGGCAATTCGCGTTGATCGAGGCTCCAAACGATCTTGCCTTCTTTGGTGACTTCGATGACGCGGTTGTTGTTGCCGCCCGCAATCAACGTATTGCCGTTCTTCAAACGTACCGCGCCAAACAGTTCAGTGCCGTGACCTTCTACGCCGTGGCCGGGCGAACGCGGGCGACCGTTCAAATCCATTTCATAAGTCCACACGACTTTGCCCTTGCGATCATATTCGCGCAGCTTGCCGTCGCCTTCCTGACAAACGATGTAACCGCCACCTTCGACTGGCCGTACCATCCGCGTATCGCGGTGCGCGTTAGGTTTTTCAACCGTCAGCGGCAATTCAAATTTCATCACGCCTTTCTGGTCTATTTCGAGAATGCGTTGGTTGCCGCTTTCAGCAATCATCGTCAGGCCGTTGGCGAGGCGCTGGTAAGAGTGAATTTCTACGCGGCCTGAATAGCCGGGCTTGGGTTTCGATTCCCACTGCCAGACGACTTGTTTGTCTTTGTTGACTTCGACGACAGTGGTGTAACCGGTCTGAAACAGGATGTTACCGTTGGGAAGAGCTTGAATGTCATGCACTTCGCGCGCGGTCGGATTGGGCATCTCCCACTCGACCGCACCTTTGGCGTTGACGATGCGAATGAATTTGTTGTCTGCGCCCAACACTTTGTATTCGTTCGGCAGCGATTGCCCGAAAACTGAAACCGCCAGCAACAGCAAACCAATGCAGTGAGGAAGAAGATGTTTTTTCACGTGTGTTTTCCTTTGTTTGATTAAGCGAGAATGTCTTTCACGACTTCGCCCGAAACGTTCGTAAGCCGCGCGTCAATGCCTTGAAACTTCACGGTCATCCGCAAGTGGTTGATGCCCAGCAGATGCAGCATCGTCGCGTGCAGGTCGTGTATGCTCACCGGTTTCTCGACCGCCGCGTATCCCAATTCATCCGTCGCGCCATACGAAATGCCGCCTTTGATGCCTCCGCCCGCAAGCATGTAAGAGAAGCCCTTGATGTGATGATCGCGTCCCGTACCGCCTTGCGACATCGGTGTACGTCCGAACTCGCCGCCCCAGATCACCAGCGTGTCGTCGAGCATTCCGCGCTGTTTCAGATCGTTGATCAACGCCGCCGTAGCCTTATCAACCTCTTCGGCTTTGTATTCAAAGCCTTTCTTCAAACTCGAATGATGATCCCAGTCGCGGTGATAAAGTTGAATGAACCGTACGCCGCGCTCGGCCAGTCGCCGCGCCAGCAAGCAGTTCGACGCGAACGAACCATCGCCGGGTTTCGCGCCGTAATCATCCAGCACCTTTTGCGGCTCTTTGCTCATGTCCGTGAGTTCTGGCACAGCGGCTTGCATCTTGAATGCCAGTTCGTATTGCGCGATGCGCGTTTGAATCTCAGGGTCGGCAACCGCATTGTATTGCAATTGGTTCAGCTTGTTGATGGCCGTGATGCCCGCGCGTTGTTGCGCGACGGTGACGCCCGGCGGATTGTTGATATACAGCACCGGATCGCCGATGGAATTCAACTTCACGCCTTGAAACTTGCTGGGCAAAAAGCCCGCTGACCATTGGCGATTGGCGATGGGCTGTTGCTGTCCGCCCTTGCCGGTCGAGATAAGTACGACGTAACCGGGCAAGTCCTGACTCTCTTGCCCCAAACCGTAAAGCAGCCACGAACCCATGCTCGGACGTCCCGCGATAATCGAACCCGTATTCATCAACTGATGCGCCGGATCGTGATTGATCTGTTCGCCCCACATCGAACGAATGATGCACACGTCATCGGCTACGGAACCAATGTGCGGGAAGAGTTCGCAAAGCTCCTGGCCTGATTGTCCGAACTTTTGAAATTTGAATTGCGGGCCGTAACAAGTGAGTTTCTGGTTTTGCAGTTGCGCGATCTGTTGGCCTTTGGTGAACGACTCGGGCATTGGCTGCCCGTGCATTCGGGCGAGCGTCGGTTTGTAATCGAACATCTCCAAGTGCGACGGCCCGCCCGCTTGATAGAGAAAGATGACGCGCTTCGCTTTAGCGGCGTGATGTAGCGGATTGACGATGCCTTGCGTTTGCGGGAACGCATTCAAGGCGAGCGAACCGAGTCCGGCAAAGCCCGAAGCTAAAAATGTACGTCGCGTGAGTTTGTTTGTCATCGCTTTATGTTTCGCACTGTTTAGCAAAAAAGTCGAGTGAGATTGCTCTGATAGGGCGCGCTCGCGGCGGAAAGTTTGCGGGTAAAAGGTTATTTGCTCAACCGCCAAAACGTCTGCCCCTCTTCAAACGCAGCTTGAATGCGTTGCCGTTGTGCGGGTGCTGCGTTGTGACGCATCAAATCATAAATATCGTGCAGCAAGGCTTCGGCTTGCGCGAAGTAAGAATGCCCCAGCAAATCAAGATCGAAATCGGGGACGGCGATGGTGTCTACTTCGGGCGCGACGGTGTAAGGCGTGAAATATCCGGCGCGCGGGGCGGCGTGAACCTGGGCTGACAGGTGTACGGGCTTGTCGCCGTCCGACGTGTAAAGCGTCGTGCGC
>JABFSD010000381.1 GCA_013140935.1 Acidobacteriota bacterium | reverse complement strand
GGCTGGCGTTGGGCGCAAGTCGTGGGCGCTTGCTGCGGCAGTTGTTGACGGAAAGTTTATTGCTCTCAGCCGTCGGCGGCGCACTGGGATTGGTGTTTGCGCTGTGGATCAAAGACGGCTTGCTGGCGGTCAGCGATTGGGGGCCACGCGCTCTGGAAGCGAAGCTGGATGGGCGCGTGCTGAGCTTCACGCTGGGCTTGTCGTTATTGACGGGAATCGTGTTTGGACTGGCTCCGGCGTGGCGCGCGACGCGGGTAGATTTGACGCCAACGCTCAAAGACAGTGGGCGCGGTTCGAGTGCTGCCACACGGTCGCTGCTCAGTCGCGGCCTGATCGTCATGCAAGTCGCGTTGTCATTACTGTTGCTGATCGGCGCGGGCTTGTTTGTGCGCACGTTGCTGAATTTGCAGCGCGTTGATCCGGGCTTCAATACCAGGAATCTGCTGCTGTTCAGCGTGTCGCCGGGCTTGGTTGGCTACAAGGATGAGCGGTTGGTGAATCTGCTTGAGCGAATGACTGAGCGCCTCGAAACGATTCCCAGCGTACAACGGGTGACGTTCTCCAACCCGCCGCTGCTGGCGCAAAACTCCAGTGGTCGGGCCGTCTTTTTGCGGAGCGCATTGACCGCCGCGCCCGATGCCGATGGCCGAATTAAGCCAAGCGGGCCAACGAATGTGATGCAAACGCGCGAAAACTTTTTGGAGGCGATGGAAATTCCGTTGCTTGCCGGTCGCACGTTCAATGCGCAAGATGACACTCGCGCGCCCAAAGTCGTCGTGGTGAATCAAACCTTTGCCAACAAATATTTTCCCAACGAAAATCCGATTGGCAAACGATTCACCGGCGATCCCAAAAAGCCGGATGAAATTGAAATTATCGGCCTCGTCAAAGACGCCAAATACGCCAGCCAACGCGACGAGATTCCACCGACGTATTACCAGCCCTGGCGGCAGTCCCTTGCTTCGATGCGGGGGGTGACGCTCGAAATCCGCACCGCAGGCGATCCAACCGCCATCGTGGCCGCCGTCCGGCAAGCCATGCGCGAAGTGGACGAGAACCTGCCGCTCACCAACCTCAAAACCCAGGTCGAACAGGCCGACGAAACGCTGCGGATGGAACGACTGTTTGCAAAGCTGGTGACGTTGTTTGGCTTGCTCGCGCAACAACTCGCATCCATCGGATTGTTCGGCGTGCTGGCTTACGCCGTCGCGCAACGCACGCACGAAATCGGCATCCGCATGGCGCTCGGCGCAACGCAAACGGACGTGCTGAAAATGATTGTCCGGCAGGGGATGGCATTGTCGCTGTTGGGAGTCGCGCTCGGCCTGGGCGGTGCGTATGTGCTGACGAAGTATCTGGAAAGCTCAATGCAACTCTCGAAGATGCTTTACGGCATTAAGCCGAATGATCCGCTGACGTATGGCGTCGTGGCTGCGCTGTTGACCGCCGTCGCGCTGGTCGCATGTTACTTGCCCGCGCGGCGGGCGACGAAGGTTGATCCGATGATTGCGCTGCGGTGTGAGTGATTCAAATTCGACAAGGAGAAAGGCGTTATGCACACACTTTTACAAGACCTGCGTTACGGCGCGCGCATGTTGATGAAAAAGCCCGGCTTCACCTTGATTGCCGTTGTTACGTTGGCACTGGGGATTGGCGCGAATACGGCGATTTTCACGATGATTAACTCGTCGTTTTTCCGTCCGTTTCTTATCGCGGAACCTGAGCGCGTCGTCTCGCTGTCATTCACATCGAAGGCTGGCAGTATGAGGCCGCTGTCTTATCCGGCCTATCGTGATTTCCGCGACCGCAATCAAGTGCTCGACGGAATAATCGCCAACTTTTATCTGTCGCGTCTCAGCCTCAGTTTGCAGGATCGCAATCAGCACGTATCGGGCTATCTCGTGACGGGCAACTATTTCGATGTGCTGGGCGTGAAGGCCGCGTTGGGGCGTACGTTTGCGCCGGAAGAAGACCGCACGCCGCTGACGCATCCGGTAGTCGTCATCAGTTACGGGTGCTGGCAGCGGCAATTCGGCGGAGACGCGGGCGTCATCGGACGCGAAGTCGTGCTCAACAATCACAGCTTCAAAATCATCGGCGTGCTGCCGTCGGGCTTTCATGGATTGACGCTGCTTTATGACCCTGAAATCTGGCTGCCCGTGATGATGCAAGGGTGGGCTGCGCCGGGCAATGATTGGTTGGAAAATCGCGGCATCAATTCGTTGTTTGCTTTTGGACGTTTGAAGTCAGGCGTGAGCAGACAACAGGCGCAGGCTTCGCTCGCATTGCTAGGGCAACAACTGGAACAGGAACGCCCTGATACCGAAGGGGAACGCATCCTCGAAATCACCGAGCCGGGCTTTTTCCTGCCGCAATTCAGAGCCGCTGGCATAGGGCTGATGGCGGTGTTGCTGGCGGCGGTCGCGTTGGTGTTGCTGATTGCCTGCACCAATCTCGCCAGCCTGTTGCTGGCGCGCGCGACCGAACGCCGCAAGGAAATCGCTTTGCGTCTGTCGCTGGGCGCTACGCGAGGCCGCGTGTTGCGCCAGTTGCTCACTGAAAGCACGCTGCTCTCATTGGGCGGCGGCGCGCTCGGCGTATTGCTGGCCGTGTGGTTACTGGACTTGCTGCAAACGTTTCGCCCGCCGATTGACGTGCCGATCACAGTGAAATTCACGATTGATTGGCGCGTATTGCTCGTCACGCTCGCCGTCTCGCTGGCGACGGGCATCCTCTTTGGCCTTGCGCCGGCGTGGCAGGCG
>JABFSD010000236.1 GCA_013140935.1 Acidobacteriota bacterium | reverse complement strand
CACGGGGGATTTTTGAGTTGTCAGGTTGAAGGGTTGTGATGGAGTTCGTTGAATGGATCGGATGAAGATTTTGGAAAACGCCGCGTAGCACCGCCACGGGGGACACGGGGATCACGGGGAAATTTTGAGTTGTCAGATTGAGAGGTTGCGATGGAGTTGATTGAGTGCAGCGAAGAGTTGATTGAACGTGTGTTGGATGCCGCGACGAATGTGCATAGGGCGTTAGGTTCGGGCTTGCTGGAATCTGTGTATGAAGCCGCGCTGATGATGGAGTTGGCTGATATGGGCATCGCGGCAAAACGGCAAGTTGAAATTCCCGTGAGTTATCGCGGCCAGAATTTGGGACTGGCGTTTCGCGCTGACATCATTGTCGAAAACTGTTTGGTGCTTGAGATAAAAGCCGTAGAGCGTGTCACCGATTTACATCTCGCCCAAATAATGAATTATCAAAAGCTGCTTGGTTTCAAGCGCGGCTATATTCTCAACTTCAACCGCAAGTTGATGAAGGAAGGGATCAAACGTGTTTCCATCTAAGAAAACTGAAAAGAAAACTGAAAACTATTTCAACCCTAAAACTCCCCGTGATCCCCGTGTCCCCCGTGGCTGGTTCTCATTGGTTGTTTACGCGCTTTCTCTAGCTGCGATATTCACAATTGCGCACACACCGATATACGCGCAACAAACGCAAAACAACGCCGCGCCGCAGCCTAGTCCGAGCGTCAAGCCGAGTTTTTCGCTGCAAACGAATCGCACCTACGGCACGACGGAAAAGACGCGCATTTACATCAGCTATGAAGGCGTCACGGCGCTCGACTTTCGCGTATACAAAGTCAAAGACCCGGTGAAGTTTTTCCGCCAGTTGGAAGACCCGCATCGCATGGGCGTCGAAGAGCGCGCCGCCGTGTCTGAAACGTATCGCGGCAAGCCTTCGTTTTTAGAAACCTTGCGTGAGTTCAAATTCAACTTGCTGGCGTTGTTCAAGAGTTACGTGCGCACCCAGTTGCGGCGCGAGTCGCGCGCGGCCTTCAACGATCAATATCGTTCGGGCGAACAACTCACGCACGACGACGCTACGTTTGCGCGTATGCCGTTGCTCAATCCCGATCAAAAGGTGAGAACGTTTCGACAGGTGCTGACGCCGACCGAGAACCGTTATGACACGCGGATGGTGAACCTTGGCGCGATGCCCGCAGGCGTTTATCTGGTCGAAGCCGTCAACGACAAGTTGCGCGCTTATACGATTGCCGTCGTGACCGATTTGGCGACGATCAACAAGACGGCGGATGACGGCGATATGTTGGTGTTCTCGGTTGATCGCAAGACGGGTGCGCCGCGTCCTGAAACCAAAGTCGAAGTCGTCAAAGACGGCGTCACCGTCGCGCAAGGCGTGACCGATAAGAACGGCATTCTCAAAACCAAAGCCAAAAAGCCGCAGCCCAAAGCGACGCCTACGCCGACGCCGAATCCGAACGGCGAGCCTGCGCCGGTCGAAGAAGAGATGGAAGAGGATGGCGGCGGGAACTCGGATTTTTTGGTGATGGCGACCAAAGGCGATGAGTTCGCCATCGCGGGCTTGTCGTCTTATTACTTCGGCGGCTTTGATGATGAAGGCCACAGCAACAACGTAGCGAGTTACATTTACACCGACCGCCCGATTTATCGGCCCGAACAGAAGGTTTATTTCAAGGGCATCCTGCGCAAGATCGGCGAGAACGGCTATGAGATGTTTGCTGATCGCACGGTGCGCGTTTCGGTCGAAGACAACGACGGCGGCAAGTTGCTCGAAAAAGAAATTCCGTTGAGCGCGCGCGGCACGTTCAGCGGCGAAGTGGATTTATCCGGCGCGGCGAAACTCGGCTATTACAACATCAAGGCGACGCTGAATGACGCCGAAGCCACGACCGGTTTTGAAGTCGCCGAATACAAAAAGCCTGAATTCAAAGTGCGCGTCGCTACGCCGCAAAAGTTCGTGGGCGTAGGGCAGAAGACCAAGTTCACGATTGAGGCGAAATACTTTTTCGGCTCGCCCGTCGCTAACGGCGAAGTGAAGTTTTACGTTTATCGTTCACGCTATTACCACTGGTGGTGGGCTGAGGAAGACAGCTTCGGCGACGACGAAGAAGAGGCCGAGAACGACGAAGGCGGCTATTACGGTTACGGCAACGACATGGTGAAAGAGGGCGAAGCGCGCCTTGATAAAAACGGACAGGCCGTGATCGAGTTCACCGTACCGGCGGGCGAAAAGGGCGATCCTTACGATTATCAATACCGGTTGGAAGCCAACGTGACCGATGCTTCGCGGCGCGAAGAAATGGGCAAGGCTTCGTTCACCGGCACGCGCGGCAGCGCCGTAGCTACTGCCGAACCGGAAAGATATGTTTACTATCAGGGTGACGCGGCGCGCATTAAAGTGCGCACGGCGGATTATGAAGGCAAGCCGGTCAGCGCGCGCGTCGCGTTGAAATTCGTGCAGCAGACTTATGAGAAAGTCGAAAAGAAAGAAGACGGTTACACGACGACCGAATGGAAGCTGAATCGCAAAGACGTAGGCAGCGGCGCGGTGACGACTAACGCGCAAGGCGAAGCGACTTATGACTGGCGCGTGCCGCTCATCGGCAGCATTCGCATCGAAGCCATCCTCAACGAAAACGGCAAAGAGATCGTGAGCGACGGCGGATACCTTTACGCATCTGATCGCAATGATGCGTGGGCTGACAACGCTTATCGCAACTGGGACGAGATCAAGCTCGTGCCGGATAAGAA
>JABFSD010000111.1 GCA_013140935.1 Acidobacteriota bacterium | reverse complement strand
GAGTGCCACCGGACAAGGCCCTGCTGCCGCCCTCGCATTGCGTGTCAAAGGCGACGGTTCGCAAAGCTATGAACCGGTCGCGGAATACAATGGCAATCAAGTTGTCTGCAAGCCGATAGACCTCGGCCCCGCGAGCGATCAGGTGTTTCTGGTGTTGTATGGCACGGGGTTGCGCTATCGGCAGAACCTGTCGTTGGTCGTGACTACACTTGGCGGCAATGTGACAGGCGACGTGCTTTACGTTGGCGCAGCGCCCGGTTTCACCGGACTCGATCAAGTGAACGTACGCATTCCGCGTACGTTGATCGGACGCAGTGAAATTGACGTGGCGCTGATGGCCGAAGGCAAAGCCGCCAACGTGGTGCGCGTCAATGTTCAATAAAACCTAAGTGCGCACGCTTCCCAGCGTGCTGAAAAAAAGCCGCGCAGCCTTCCAAATCCCAAGGCGGGAGTAAGGAACGCTGCGCGGCTTTTTTTTATTTGCCTGCAAGGATGCAGGCGCACCCAGGTTAGAACGTCAGCTTCATCAGATAACGAACGACGCGCCCGCCGCCATCGCTGAATTGCGGTTGCAGGAAGCGTCCGGCGGGCGACGTGAATACATTCGCCGACGGGCCGGAGTTGTTGGTCGTCGGTACGAACGGACTCACGCTGATGTTGCCGTATTGCGGATGATTGAAGGCGTTGAAGAATTCCGCGCGGAATTGCAGCCCTACGCTTTCGGTCACGCGGAAGCGTTTTTGCACGGTGAAATCAAAGTTGTTGATTCCTTTCGTACGTTCGGTGTTGCGCCCCGTCGTACCCGTGCGGCCCGTGCCGCCGCGAATGCCGATGTAACGCGCCGTCGCCGGATCAATCGGCGCATTGTTCGCATCGGGGTTGACGTATCCGGTCGGACTCGTCGCGTTCGGCACGGCGCGCACGCCTTTCTGCCCGCGCGGATTGAAATCAGGCCGGTCGTTGTTGCCGCCTACGTTGTTCGAGTCTTCGCCGTTGAAAACCGTGTAAGGCACGCCGCTCTCAAACGCCGTCACGCCTGACAACTGCCAGCCGCCCGCGACTTGTCCTAACAGGCCGCGTTGTTCACGCATGAAAGGCACGTCCCAAACATAAGTGATGGCCGCGCGATGCGTGCGATCAAACAGCGAGACCGCGCGTTCGTTGCGTTCGCCGCCCAGCGGAAACGGAATCGTAGCGAATTGCGAGCCGCTCAGATTGGTATTCGTCGTAGCGAAAATCTCGCTCGCGTTATCAATCATCTTCGACCAAGTGTAAGAGCCATTCACTGCCAGTCCCTTGCTGAACCGCCGCGAGAGTTGCAACTGTCCGGCGTGATAAGACGACGAACCGCTATTCGAGCGGATGTTGCGCACGCCCGCCAGATTGTCTAAACGCCCCGTAATCAAACAGCCCGCCGTGCCCGGAGTACACGTCAGCGAACCCGTGAAGCCCGCTGGCGTGATGCGTTGATTGACCGGCACTTGCGGATTGACCTCTTCCGAGACAAAGAGCTTCGTGCCTTTCGAGCCGACGTAAGAAGCGTCGAGCATCAACTGGCCGGGCAGTTCGCGCTGCACGCCGAACGACCAGCGTTGATAGTAAGGATTGACGAGATTAGCCGCCGCCAGCGTTTGTCCGTCACGTGGCGTCAACGGACGCGCCGCCGTCGGCAATAACGTTGACAACCCCCCCAACCCGCGCGGATTCGCCGTCGTGACCGACGAGACAATCTGCGTCGAAATCAGATTGGGCGATGACGAAGCCGCGTTCGACGCGATGTTGTTGAAAAACGAGTCGTAGCCGATTTGATAACCGCCGCGCACTACGGTTTTCGCTTCGCCGAACAGCGCGCCCAAGAGTCCGCTGTTGAATTTCGGCGAATAAGCCAAGCCGATGGTCGGCGCGAAATTGTTGTTGTCGTCTTTCACCCTGCTCGGTTGCGAATAAGGCCCATTGAGCGTCACCGGATCAATGTTAAACAAACCGGCAAATGCCGCCGTGCGCAACGTGTTGATCGGATTGCCGAAATTTTCATAACGCACGCCCAACGTCAGCGTGAGTGATTCGCGTGCGCGCCAACGATCCTGCGCGAAATAAGCCTGCCGGAACAAAAACGGGTAATAACGCGGGCTGCCGAAATCGCGGTTGGCACTGCCGGTCGCGGGGCCTGCGCCGCCGAAATCGTCTACGTAATTTGCCAGCCCCGTAAAGCCGCCGCCTGCGTTGTATGTCAACGCACCGCGTTCCGTGATCGGCGCGAATTGCCGTGAACGTTGTTTGAGCAAGTCGAAGCCGAAACGAAACGTATGATTGCTGCGCACGTGCGTCAGCGTGTCTTGAATCACGTAATTGTTGGCGACGCGGCCTTGCGGCAAGTTCGTCTGAATGCCGATGTTGTAATTCGACCCGGTCACATTGTTGACGCCCGCGATCGTGAGGTTGGGCAGCGTCAAACCGAGCGGGTTCGGCGGATCGAGCGGAAAGGCAAACGCCAGCCGGTTGTATGACAAACGCAATTCGTTCGTCAGGCTCGGCGTGAATACGTGCGTCTCGCTGATGAGGAAGTTTTGAAAGCGATTCTTTTCGCTGGTCGTGAAACCAGGCAAGCCCAGATTGGCTCCGCCGAATTGCTCACGCGGGTCGGCGAACAGATAGCGCGCCGAGAGTTGCGATTTGTCGCTGACCTTGTGGTCAATGCGCGCCTGCAATTGCGGTTCGGTTTGCGGTTGCGAGAACGAAGTCACAGCCGAACCGAACTCAATGT
>JABFSD010000820.1 GCA_013140935.1 Acidobacteriota bacterium | reverse complement strand
GTTTCGGAAAGTCAGTGATCAGCATGTCCCACGTAGCGATAATGGCCGCGACAAACGTCAGCAAGGCCAACACCGAAAGAAAGACGTGAATCGAATTCGCCAAGCCGCGCTCGATATATTTTTCAAACCACCACTCGCCGCCGGAACGGGCTTCGCTCTTGGCCTCTTTCGGATCTTTTTTGAAAGCCTCAGTTTCGGTGGAGGAGATTTCTTCCATAATTTTCAACCGTCCTGCTTGAGCTATTCTGCTCAATGACAGAATAATTTTGCCTTTGTTGCATTGGTCAAATCTCTCAAGCGGCAATCTTCGTGCCGCAGCTTTATCGAGGTGTAGCGGTCAAATACATGCACTTTCTGGAACACGGAGTCGGAAGTGTACGGCGGACTGTATGAAGGCGGTGCGCGGCGTATTCCAGCATTCCACTTTTCTAAAATTTGTAGCGCTAACTTGACGATAAATGGCTGATAAGCATTTGGCCTTATGTTTGCTTAGGGTAAAGGGCAAGCGCGGCTTATCGCGTAAGCAATGACAATTAATTTTATTAAGGGCAAACCATGGAAAAGCAATTCGAGTTAATGGGAGATTACGTTAAGCCGGACAACACGGCTTTCGGGCAATTCAAACATACGGTAGCGCAGAAGCTGTCTGATGCGGCCAACGCTTTGCATCAGCAAAGCGCTCGCACTGAACAGCCTTCAGAATTTTCGCGATTGGGACAAAAGGCTGCCGGGTGGTTGGAATGTTCCGCCGATTATGTCAATGCAATGGAGCCGCAAAAATTGAAAGATGATTTGGCAATGCAAGTGCGACGCAATCCCGGACGCAGTCTGCTGATTGTGGGAGCGGCGGGGTTGATTTTAGGCAAACTGCTGCGCCGGAGGTAAAGCAATGCGTTCTCAAAGGGAACTTGAATCGGCGCGCCCTGAAGTCGGCGCGCGTGAATCGTTCGCTGATTTGCTAGTTGAACTGGCAAGTCAGTCTTCGTTGCTCGTGCGCGAAGAAGTGTTATTAGCGCGACGCGAGTTACGCGAAGATTTTGAGCAGATGCGTGCGTCACTGTTGAAAGTGGCGGTGGGCATTGGGGCGGGCGTGATGGCCGTGTTCAGTTTGCTGGCGGCTGGCATACTCGCGCTGAGTCAGTATTGGGAACCGTGGCAGGCTGCGTTGACGATAGGCTTAGGCATAGCAGTCGTGGCTGCCATTATGATTTTTGTGGGACTCGCGCAATTAAAACAGGCGCGAATCAAGCCGGAACAAACTTTGGAAACGCTCGAGGAGAACAAAGCATGGCTGCAAGAGATAACATAATCGTGACTCCTTCCTCTGGTCATTCGCCCGCTGGCAATGGGAGCGCGGCTGGCCTGACCGATGAACGAAGCGCCGAAGAGATTCGTAACAACATCGCGGCGACGCGCGATTCGATCACAGAAACGGTTGATCAACTGAGTTCGCGCGTGCAACGCACTTTGGATTGGAAGACTTATGTCGCCGATTACCCTTTGGCGGCAACCGGTGTGGCAGCGGGGTTAGGAATATTGCTGGGATACTTTATCCAGCCCCGCGCTACGCCGGGACAGCGCATTCACACGGCACTGGCAGATTTGGTCGAAGAAGGCGCGCAACGCGTTCAGGCGCAACTCGGAGAGGCCGGATTGCCGCGTCCCGCTCTGGGGCCAACGCTACGGGCCACGGCATTAGCGATGTTCGTGAAAACGGCGGGCGATTTTGTGCGCGAGAAATTCGCCGAAAAAGACCGGTTTGAGAATCAGGCAGCGGAGGAGAGTTATTACGCAGATGACACGAGCGCAGCAAGTTTCGCTGCGCCACGCCATCCGCATGATTTCTAATTATTAATAACCATGAGTCAGGTTGTCAGGCAGGTTGCGCCTCGACGGGCAAGGCAAGTTTGAGCATCTGTCTCGTTACGAGAAGGAGTTAAACAATGACTGAGATTAACAGGACTACGCAAGAAACCACGCGCGGGACGGGTGCAGCTTATACGGGTGCTGGCACGGCTGCTGCTGCACAAAAAGCACCGCAACCAAGCGGCCCACCGACGGCGAACAAACCGTCAGGCAGCAGTAACATGCCGGACGTAAATGAAATGGTTGACCACGCGAAACAAACCGTCAGCGAGGCTTATGAGCAAGCCACGCGCAGCGTGAATGAAACTTTGGGCCATGCCAAAGAATACAGCCGCGAAAATCCGGGTACGGCTACGCTGGTGGCTTTCGGGGTCGGCGTAGGCGTGGGTGTATTGCTGGCGAACGGCATGCTGAATTCCAGTCGTAGCCGTTCACAACGCATCGTGCCGCCCGTGATGACGGCATTGTCAGAAATTGCAACAGAACTGTTCCGCCGATGAGGGGTCGCAGGCGGACGGTTGGCGCTGCGCGACGCCACGTCCCAAAAGCGCGAGCAGCAATGCTCGCGCTTTTCGCGCACTTTAAATAAGAGCAAGTCGGAATAGGTGACGGAGCAAAGTGGTATCTTGTTTCCCACCAGCTAGAATAAAAAGCATTTTGTTTCACATTCGCGTCGAACTGTCTGGCACATAATCCTCTCACCTTCCTGCCCTCAAGACAGGCAATCGCAACACGACAACCAGCAGAACGAGGATTAGTTGTATGTCTACCACACCTGAGAACACGATTCTTTACGTAGATGATTATGCCGAAATACGCGAAGCCACCGCTTTTGTTTTGCGGCAGGCGGGCTTTGAGGTGATCGAAGCGCCCACCGGCACCGACGCTTTGCAACTGG
>JABFSD010001022.1 GCA_013140935.1 Acidobacteriota bacterium | reverse complement strand
GCGCGGATGCGCAAGCCCGCCACTACCGTTTCGCAAACGCCTTTCTACAACAAATACATTTTGTCGGAAGCTACGACCGGCGAATATCCGCTGGGCTCGACCGTAGGCAATCGCAGCCCGCGCACCCGCGTGAACAATCAGGCGAGTGTTCCGCCAGGCTATATGTTCAACGGCGGCGGCGCGGTCAAAGCCGGTGAAAATCGCCGCGAAGCTTTTGCGCGCTATCTCACGGCGGATTCGCAATTCCCGCGCGCGCACGTCAACTACCTTTGGGAAAAGTTGATGGTAGAGGCGCTGGTTTCGCCTTCGAACACTTTTGACCCGGCACGCTTATCACCGAGTGTGCAGATGCCCGATGGTTGGTCGCTGCAACCGGCGAACGCTGAACTGTTGCAAGCCTTGTCGGATGATTTCGCCGCGAACGGATACAACTTCCGCCGCACAGTGGAACTCATCGTCAAATCGAACGCCTATCAACTTTCTTCGGTCTATCCCGGCGAATGGAACCTGGCGCTTATTCCTTACTACGCACGCAAGCTCGTTCGTCGTTTGGAAGGCGAAGAGGTGCATGATTCGGTCATTATGGCGACGGGTATTCCCGCGACGATGGCTGATCCTGATAATGCCAACAAGGTGCGCGTCGGCTATCGCATGCTAACGGATGACAACGTAACCACCGGTAGCTGGATTGAGTGGGCTGGACAAATGCCTGAACCCACCGAACCGCGCAGCAACGGCAATCGCGTCTTCACGCAATCCTTCCTAACCGGCGACCGCGACCAAAAGTTTCGCAGCGCCGAGCCTTCGATCCTGCAAGCGTTGAATATGATGAATAATACCTTCGTCAGAAATCGTGTGTTGCAAGGCACGACGGCAGCGGTCACTTACCCGGAAAACCGGACTTACATTTCCTACGTGCGAGAATTGGTGGTGGGCACGACGCTTACCTACGACCAGATCGCTGAGAGGCTCTATCTGCGCACGTTGAGCCGTAAGCCGACCGAGGCAGAATGGGCTAAGTTGCGCGCTTATTACACCAAGCAGACCAAGCAGCAATTCGCTGAGAATTTGCAGTGGGTACTGTTCAACAAAGTGGACTTCTTGTTCAATTACTAAAGGAGGCGGACGACCATGAAAGAATACAATTTTCCCGATCATTCATCCGACATCCGCCAACCGTTGCGTTCCGTCAATCGCCCTACGTTCGGGCCGATGATGGGCCGCCGTCATTTTTTTGGCGCGGCGGCGGCGGGTGTAACAGGCTTCTTCCTGACGCCTTATGCTGAAGACGTACAGGCAATGACGCTCAACCGCGCCGTCACGGGCGCGCAACTCAAAGACACGGCGCGCAACGTCATCTTCGTTTTGATGAATGGCGCTCCGAGCCACAGCGACACTTTCGACCTCAAGGTTGGGGCGTGGACACCGGCGGATTTCAATCCGACTACGTATTTCGGCGACGTGCTTTTCCCGCAAGGCTTGATGCCGACCATCGCCGAAAAACTGAATCGCATCGGCATCGTGCGTTCGTTGCGCGCGCCGGCGCTCGTTCATGGATTGCAACAAATCTGGGTGCAGATTGCGCGCAATCCGACTTCGCAACTGGGCAAGATTGCGCCGAACGTAGGCTCAGTCGTGGCACTCGAATTTGAAAAGCAACGCCAGGCCAACCAGAAACTGCCGGGCTTCGTTTCACTTAACACGGGCGGCAACCTGGTGAGTTCGGGTTACATGAATCCGCGTTTCTCGCCGTTTGACGTTACGGCGAGTGCGGCGGGATTGGGTAACCTGACGCATCCCGACGGCGTGACATCGTTCAATACGCGCTATTCGATGTTGCAAGACCTGGATGGCGAAAATCGCGCGGCGGGCTTCCGTGGCAACACGGTAGACGCGATGGAAGATTTCTATCAGCAAAGCCGTACGATGATGTACAACCCCGAAATTGACGCGGTGTTCAAGTTCACGGCGGACGATCAGACCCGTTTCGGCAACAGTGGCTTCGGCAACTCGTGCATCGTGGCGCGCAATCTGGTCAAGGCCAATCTGGGCACACGCTACATTCAGATCAATATCGGCGGCTGGGACAATCACACCAACATTTACGGCACGAATCGCAACGGAGCCATTTATGGCCCCGCGACGCAATTCGACCGTGGGTTGGGCAATTTGCTGAAAGACCTCGAAAGCACGCCCGGCACGCGCGGCGGTTCGTTGCTCGACGAAACGCTGGTTGTGATGATGGGTGAATTCGGTCGCACGGTCGGCGCTCCCAATCCGAGCGTAGGCCGCGACCACTTCTTCCAGCAGTTTTGTGCTTTTGCGGGCGGCGGCATCATCGGCGGTCGCACGATCGGCATCACCGACCGCGAATCGCGCAACACGATCGAACCCGGTTGGTCGCAACGACGCAACGTTGCCAACGAAGACCTCGCGGCGACGATCTATTCGGCGCTGGGCATTGATTACACGACGAAGCGTTACGACGATCCGTTCAAACGCGGTTTTGAATACGTACCGTTTGCTTCAGAGGGTGCGTGGTATCCGATACTCGAACTGTTCGAGCGCGGATCCATCATTCGCAAGGGCGGGGGACGCGGCACGGGGGATCGTCCCATCGAACTTCCGCAACAATAAACCCGTCACTCTTCGTGCGGTTTACTAGAAAGGGCGCAATGTCATTCGACGTTGCGCCCTTTTGTTTCTATGGAGTCGTGCGCAAAAAGCAAAGCGTGCTTTCGGGGTGAAGCCGAAAGCACGCCGTTGGT
>JABFSD010000996.1 GCA_013140935.1 Acidobacteriota bacterium | reverse complement strand
AGCCTCCTCCTGACTCCTGACTCCTGACTCCTGACTCCTGATTACCAAATAGGAGAACCCCAAGAATGAGTATCATTGAAAGTGTGCTGGCGCGAGAGATTCTGGATTCGCGCGGCAACCCCACAGTAGAAGCGGAAGTGTTGTTGGAAAGCGGCGCGCTCGGACGCGCGGCGGTGCCGTCGGGCGCTTCGACGGGCGAGAACGAAGCCGTCGAATTGCGCGACGGTGACCCGTTGCGTTATCTCGGCAAAGGCGTCACCCAAGCCGTAGCCAACGTCAACAAAACCATCGCCGAGGCGATCATCGGCCTGGATGCGTTCGATCAAGTGTTGATTGATCACGCGATGATTGATTTGGACGACACGCCGAATAAATCGCGGTTGGGTGCGAACGCGATTCTTGCCGTGTCATTGGCTACGGCGCGCGCGGCGGCGACGGAGCTTGAGGTTCCGCTCTATCGTTACATCGGCGGAACCAACGCGCGCACGTTGCCCGTGCCGCTGATGAACATTATCAACGGCGGCGCGCACGCCGATAACAACGTAGACTTTCAGGAATTCATGATCGTCCCGGCGGGCGCGGCGACGTTTGCCGAAGCCTTGCGCTGGGGCACCGAAGTTTTTCATACCTTGAAAACGGTGCTGAAAAAGAAAGGTTACTCGACGGCGGTCGGCGATGAAGGCGGCTTTGCGCCGAGTTTGAAATCGAACGAAGAAGCCATCGAATCCATTCTCGAAGCGATCACGCAAGCCGGATACAAACCCGGCGGCGAAATCGCTATCGCGCTCGATCCGGCTTCGTCTGAATTTTATAAAGAAGGGAACTACGTCTTCAAAAAATCAGACAACCGCGTGCTGTCGTCCGATGAAATGGTGCAGTACTGGATCAACTGGACGAAACAGTATCCGATCATTTCGATTGAAGACGGCCTTTCCGAACACGACTGGACGGGCTGGGCGAATATGACGGGCGAGATCGGCGATACCGTGCAATTAGTCGGCGACGACTTGTTCGTGACGAACGTCAAATATCTCGAACGCGGCATCAACGAGATCGTCGGCAATTCGATTCTCATCAAGGTCAATCAAATCGGTACGCTGACCGAAACGCTCGACGCGATTGAACTGGCACGCACCAACAATTACACCGCGATCAGTTCGCATCGTTCGGGCGAAACCGAAGACCCTTTCATCGCCGACCTGGCTGTGGCGACGAACTGCGGACAAATCAAAACCGGCTCGGCTTCGCGCACCGACCGCATTGCGAAATACAACCAACTGCTGCGCATCGAAGAAGAACTCGGCGCAACGGCGCGTTACAACGGCTTCGCGTCGTTCTATCAACTCGAACTCAACCAAATGAATTTCGAGGTGAAGACGCGCGCGGCTCGTTAAGAAACGCGCGAGGTAACGCGGATTAATAATCCGCGTTACATCGCGCAATTCGCTACTCCAGCGTAAAAATGAAAGGCTGCCGAAGAGAGAATCTCCGGCAGCCTTTCACATTTGCGAGTTGAGGACAAAGCTAAAAGATAAACTTCACCGCCAACTGGCCTATGCGTTGTCCGTCCGCCGGAACGCCGCGCGGGTCAAGGAAGTCGGTGCGGCGCGTCAGCAGCGCGGTCGCCGTATTCAACCCCGTCGTGCGATAGAGCGTGCTTTGATAGCTCACGACGTTCGTGTGATTGAACACGTTGAACAGTTCGCCGATCAGTTGGAGCCGCACTTTCTCGGTCACGAAAAAGGTTTTCGTGAGACGCGCGTCAACGGTCTCGATGCGTTCGCCACGCAGCGAGTTGCGGGCGCGTGCCGGTGTACGGTCAGAACGCGCGTTGCCGTCGTTGTTGAGGTCTACGCCGAGAAATTCGGTGAAGGGCGCGCCGGAAGAAAGCTGCACGATGCCGCTCAGTTCCCAGTCGTTCAGCACCGTGCGCGCAGCCTTGTTGAGGTCGCCGAAATAGTTCAGCCGCCACAGCGCATTCATCACGAAACGATGCGGCACGTCGGCATTGCCTACGCCTTTGTCGTCGCGCAGCAGGAAGGTTTGTTGCGCCTGCTTGGCGTCGTCGCCGCCGCCGACTACGACCGAAGTTTGATCGGGCACGTTATCCAGCACCTTCGACCATACGTAATTCGCGTCGAACGAAAAGTTTTGTGCGAAGCGTTTGCGGAAGGTCAGCGTCAGCGCGTTGTAACTGGAATCCGCCGAACCCTCGAAGGAACTGATGCGTCCGAAGCCTGCGATGGGACGCGCCGGAGCCGTCGCACCGGGATGCCGCAGGAAAGGTAACGCCACGATGGCATCGCCTGCGTTCGGGCCAGTCGAATTGATCGTCGTGGCGACAGGCACGCCGAGATTGAGGTCGCGGGTACGCGAGAGGTTCGTGCCTTTGACGTGCAAATAAGCCGCACCTACAGCAACGGTTTTGGTGAGCGCGTATTCAAGATTCAGGCTGGCCTGCGTGGTGTAAGGCTGCTGATAGTTTTTATCGAAGATGAAAATGTCGGGTACGGCCAACTGACCGCCCAGCGCGCGAATCGCGTCGAGACTGGGGAAGCGCGCGGGATAGACGAACGGCAGTTGTACGTTGTTGAGCGTGACGCCGATGACGTTGATGCCGTTGTTGGAATGTGCCGTGCCCAACGCAATCGCGGGCGTGCGGCCAAAGAACAATCCGACGTTGGCTCGTACGACGAGTTTATCTTTCGGATTCCACGACACGCCTAAACGCGGCGCGAAATTATCACGATCCTGATTGAGCGTATTCGTACTC
>JABFSD010000720.1 GCA_013140935.1 Acidobacteriota bacterium | reverse complement strand
TACCGATTCGCCCTTCGAACGATTGTTTCGCCGCGTGACGTTGCCACAGCAACCTGTGCCGCCCGCTGCTTCCGGGAGTATTCCTCCCCCTGAAACCGCGCGACCGGCACACACTGAAATTCTCGAACCGTTTCAAACGACGATTTCGCCCGCCGCCATTACGCCGCCTGCGCATACTGAAATTCTCGAACCGTTTCAGACGACCATCTCGCCTGCGACTTCAACGCCGTCTTCACCGCCTTACTCGCCGCCGCCGCCCACGGCCCAAGGCGTTTCGCCGTTTCTGGATACGCCCTCGCGCACGGTCGAAGGTTTCACCACGGGCGCGCGCACGCTCGACGGACGCATGCTGGGGGTTTATCAGTTGTTGTATGAAATCGGTCGCGGTGGCATGGGGCGCGTTTATTTGGCCGAAGACACGCGGCTCGGTCGGCGCATCGCATTGAAACTTTTATTGCGCAGTTCGACGCGCAGCCCTGAGCGCGTGCGCCGGTTCGAGCAGGAAGCGCGTGCGGCTTCGTCGTTGAATCATCCGAACATTCTGACTATTCACGAGATCGGCGAGATCAAGGGCGTACACTATCTCGCCACTGAGTTCGTCGAAGGGTTCACGTTGCGTCAGATCATCGAGAACCGCAGCCTCACGCTCATCAAGATCGTTGACGTAGCTATTCAAATCGCCGACGCACTGGCCGCTGCGCACAATGCCAACATCGTTCATCGTGACATCAAACCCGAAAACCTGATGTTGCGGCTGGATGGTTACGTCAAGGTGCTGGATTTCGGTGTGGCGAAATTGATCGAACGCAATGCGCCGTCAGCGGAACTGCCTTCGACGCAACCGTTCGATACGCAACCGGGCACGGTGATCGGCACGGCGGATTACATGTCGCCCGAACAGGCGCGCGGCATTCGCGTAGACCATCGCACCGATATTTTCAGCCTCGGCATCATCCTTTATGAAATGGTCACGGGCGTACGGCCTTTCATTGGCGCTACGCCCACCGATGTCGTCGCCGCGCTGCTCACGCACGAACCGATTCCCGTCACGCAACGTCTGTCAGGTGCTCCTGAAGCCTTGCACCGCATCATCAAACGCGCGCTGCACAAAGAGCGCGAGCAACGTTACGGTTCGGCGCGCGAATTGGCGGCTGACCTCAAACTGCTCAAACAGGATTTGGAAATTACGGCGCGCAATACGCAACGGCCGACGCGCCCGCCCACGCAACGAGCGACACAACCGCCTCCGCCGAATCGCGCGACCCAGCCGTCCGCGCAAGCGGCTTGGCAATCTGCGCCGCTCAATCAATCACAGGCGATGCCCCCGCGTGTCGCTCCGCATACGTCGCAAGCGATTCCTCCTACCGGCGTCAGCCCGCGCCCGGCGAAAGCGCGCGTAAAGGATGTGCCCGGTACGGTTCGCGTAAGCAAACGCGCCGCCGCTGCGCGCGAAGGGAAGTGGTGGCCGTGGATTTTGTTGATGTTCGCTTTGACGGGCTTGGGCATAGGCGTTTGGGCGAATTACTTTCGCACCCCCGACAAAGTCGTGCTGGCGATTATGCCCTTTGCCGCACAACACCTGAGCGGAGGCAATACGCCGCTGTCGCAGGAAGACGAAGAAGCCTTGCGACTCGTTTTGTCAGAAGGCTTGCACGAAAGCCTGATGCAACGATTGGGCACGTTGCCCAAGTTGCGTTTGATTGCGCGCAACTCTGTGCGCAACCTGAAGCAGGGACTTCCGATCAATGAAATTGCCGGTTATCTGAATGCGCGCCACGTGCTGACGGGCAGGTTGGTGACACGCGGCCCGGCGGTGACGGTCAGTCTTGAACTCTTCGACGGCGAAACCGGTAAGACGGAATGGAGCCAGCGTTACGAACGCACCTTGAACGACTTGCATACGCTGCCCGAAGCCTTGAGCGCAGGCGTCGCCGAAGCCCTGGCGTTGCGGCTCAACACCGTACAAACCGCGCGGCTCGCGCGCCGCGAAACCATCAACAGCGAAGCTTTCACCGATTACCTCAAAGGCCGTCTCGCGTGGCAACAACGCCGACCCGATACGGTCAAAGCGAGTTTGAATTATTTGCGGCGTGCCACCGAACTCGACGCCAACTTCGCCCGCGCCCATGCCGCTCTGGCTGAGAGTTACGCGATTGCTCCGCTGTATAACCTGATGTCGCCGATGGAAGCTGCCGATGCCGCCCGGGCCGCCGCGTCAAAAGCACTGATTCTCGATGCGCAACTCGCCGAAGCGCATCGCGTGCAAGGCGTCGTCGCATATCAATACAAATGGGATTTTCCGGCTGCCGAAAAATCCTTTCAGCGCGCCCTTCAAATCAATCCCAACTACGCGGTGGCGCATCAGGAATATGGCAGCTTTCTCACCAGCGTAGGCCGCTATGAAGACGGCTTGCGCGCCGCGCAAACCGCACGTGATCTCGATCCGTTGTCGAGTGCCAGCCAGACCAATGTCGCCGCTGCTTATTATTTTGCCAGCCGTTACCAACAAACCGTAGACGAATGCTTAGGCACGATTGAATTCAATCCCAAAGCTGCCGGAGCGTTTAAGTATTTAGGTCTGGCTTATCAACAAATGTCGCGTATGCCCGATGCGCTCGAAGCGGTGCAACAGGCCGCAACGCTTGAACCGCAAAACCTCGAACTGCGCGCGCAACTCGCTTGCATCGAAGCCGACGCGGGCAAGTCAGCCGACGCGCAAGCCCGGCCTGAGGAGTTACGCAAACAAGGCATCCCGCAATATCGGCTGGCGACG
>JABFSD010000707.1 GCA_013140935.1 Acidobacteriota bacterium | reverse complement strand
CGTTACCACTTGCATCAGCCCGATGAACTGCTCGCGTGGCTGGCAGCGGATCATCCTGACTGGGTGAAGACGAAACCCGCGACGACATCCGGCAGCGACATCGCGGTGTTGCTGGGCGTGTCATCGGCTGAAATTGAGCGAGAAGCAGATCGCCGCGAGAGTTTCGAGATCAAGGCGGAGTTCAAGCTAGATGGCTCGTTGCTGATTCGCTCCGGCTTCGACGAACAGGATCGCGGGCCAGACACCGTTCACTTGCATACGCGCAATCAACGCAACGGAAGTTCGCAAGCCGTCCTGCCCGGCACCAGTGTCGCGGGCGCGCTTCGCCAACGCGCCCAACGCATCGCTCATACGCTGGCCGTGGCCGACAAAAAAACGCGCGAAGAGCGGCAGAAGGCGCGCGATGGTGTACAGGATTTCATTGACCAGATGTTCGGCCCAGCGGAAATCAGAAGCGGCAAACAGGCGCGCGCCAGCCGCGTCACGGTCAATGAGGAATTCATCGAAGGCGGACGGAGCCTGGTGCAGACACGCATCAAGATTGACCGCTTCACGCAAGGCACGATGGAAACGGCTTTGCTGGAAGAAGCCCCGCACTTTGGCGGCTCAGTCAAACTCCACCTCAAACTGAACATCATCCCGAACCAGAACACCGATGCCGAAATCGGTTTGCTGCTGCTGGTCTTGAAAGACCTCTGGCTGGGCGACCTGCCCTTGGGCGGCGCAAGCAGCGTTGGACGCGGGCGATTGCAGGGGCAATCCGCGACGTTGCGCTGGCAGCCGGGAAAACGCGAATTGAATTTGTCTGCCGCAGGCGCGCTGGAACCTCGTGACGAACAGGCGTCGGCTAAGCTTGAAAGCTATGTGCAGGCTTTGCCGCAGGCGCTGGCCCCGAAAACGGAGGATGAAAAATGATCGAGTTCAAACCATCCCCTTTGCCAACAATGACGCCGCTCGAACCGCATGCAATCCGGGCTGACTTTGCTGGGAAAGACCTTGCTTGGCTGCTGGAACAAGTGGCTGATTTGGCTGAACCGGGGAAAAAAACTTTCGCCTTGATTCATCTGGACGACGGCGTGTTGTGGGGCCGCGTGGAGAAAGGAAAGCTGGTGGTTTCTGCCTACCAAGACTGGACGCCGCAGTTGCGCACGCTGACGATTCAACAATGCCGTCTGTTCAGTCTCAAAGGCGAATTGTTTATCTGGCGGATTGCCGAAGGCCAGTGGCGCGGGCGCAAGCTGCTGGATAATCCGGGCGAAGCGTATCAAACAATCGAAGAAAGCCAATTGCTGTCAGGGAACCGTGTGGTTGCTCAGTTGCCTGACAGCTTTACGGCGATCCGTGAAGCCAGCACCGGCTTGCGCCAAGTCGTGCCGCGCACGGTTCAGGTTGACGACGATCACCGGCTGGCGCTGGTCGTGCGTCATTACTTGCGCGAAGACGGCGACGGGCAGGCCAACATCAAATGCAGTCGTTTGGTGAAGCTGGTTGAACGCGATCTGGCGAAGGAGATACATCATGGCAAATAACAAACGATTCACGCACTCCAATCCGACCCGCCCGCAACGCACGGCGCGCGCGCCTTACAACTTCGTGCCGCTGCCGGAAAAGGTCGTTACCGTCGAACAGGCAAAGCTGCCGAAGCTGGATAGCTACACTGGCGACATTGACGAAGATGGGAAGGAAGCAAAGCTGCACACCGGCTGGTTCGATTGCGAATTGGAAACGCGCTCGGCGACTTATGTGCACGGGATGATGACGCGCGCGCAGCACGAAACTTATGACCCGGCAGAAGAACGCAAGTTGACCGAAGCGCAACAGATTGAATTGAAGAACCAGCGCGCGGGCTTTTATGCGCCTGATTCCGCCAAACAAGTCGAAGGCCGTCCCGCGCCCGCCATTCCCGGCAGCACGCTGCGTGGGATGATTCGCGGGCTGATCGAGATTGCGGGTTACGGCAAGCTGCGTTGGGTGAATGATACGGTGAAAGTCACCTTTCGCGCCGTCGCCGCTGCGCGCGAAGACCCGCTGGCGGAACCTTACCGCGATGTCATCGGCCCATTCAGCAAGCACGTCCTGGCCGGATATTTGCGTCAGCAACCCAATGGCGATTGGCAGATTCAGCCCGCACTCAAACCCAAACAGAAAGGCTGGACGGAACAAGCGGCTTACCTGAAAGTCAAAGAGGCCAAAATTCCCAGCGAGGCGATCACGAATTTTTACCGCTTCGATGATTGGGATTATTGGCCGGAGCATTTCCCGGTCAGCTTCAACGCCGTCAACGAACGCGGTAAGCGCGGCACGTTCGTGCGCATCACGCAGATCGGCGATGTGGAAGACAACTACCAACAGCGCGGCGTGCTGGTTTGCAGCGGCAGCATGATCGAAGGCGGCAAGGACGAACAGACTTCGCCGCGCCGCAATCACGCGCTGGTGCTGGAAGCTGACGAACGCGCCAAATCACTGCCGATTGCGCGTGAGATGCTGGACGCTTACCGCGAAAGCCTGACGCCGTTTCAACGCGATGAACTTTGGGCGGAAGGCGGCTTGGAAGACGGCGCGCCGGTCTTTTATGTGGCGGCCAAAGACGGCGGCGTTTTCTGGTTCGGCCACACGCCGAACTTCCGCATTCCGGCGCGCAACGAAAAAGGCGAACTGGCGACGGTACGCGATTTCATTCCCAAATCGCTGCGCCAGCCCAACGAAGATAAGCAGGTTACGGAACCTGATTTGGCTGAAGCTATCTTTGGTTGGATAGACGAAAAGTCGGAAGGCACTCCGACCAAACTGATCAAGACTGACAAAGGCGACAAGCTGGAATTCACGGCCCGCGCTGGGCGGGTTTCCTTCAGCGATGCCCGGTACGCGAGCCATACCAACGGCGTGTGGTATAGCGTCGCGCCCATCAAGCCCGCGCCGTTGAGCGGCCCAAAGATCACCACTTTTCAGCATTACCTCGTGCAGGACAAAACACAGGGACACGACCCGGATTTGCGCGGCTCGCTGGCTCATTTCAGCACGCCGGGCAATGAGATTCGCGGGCACAAGCTTTACTGGCACAAGGGCGACGCTAAGGTTCCGCTGGCCGACGACAAGACGAAGGAATCGCAACTGACCCGCATCGAACCGGTCAAGGCCGGCGTGCGCTTCGGCTTCCGCGTACATTTCGAGAATTTGCGTGATTACGAACTGGGCGCGCTGGCCTGGGCGCTGACCTTGCCAGGCGCAGCGGGCAAGAGCTATTGCCACAAACTCGGCATGGGCAAACCGCTAGGCATGGGTGCGGTCAAGCTGACGGCGAAGCTGCATCTGACCGAGCGGCGCGAACGATATGCACGGCTCTTTGACAGCGACAGGCTGGCCGCTGGCGCAAGCGAAGCCAACGCGGAAACCTTAATCAAGCTCACGACTGACTTCGAACATTTCGTGCTGAAGCAGGTCGCGCCTGAGACCGCCAAGCTGGCTGAAGTCCCGCGCATTCAGATGTTGCTGGCAATGCTCGAATGGCGCGAGTGGAATGCGCAATGGGCCGACCGCACACGCTACCTGTTGATCGAACACCCGCAGTTGGGCAATGAATATAAAGACCGCCCGGTGTTGCCTGACCCGCTGGCAGTCAGCGGGGTGAAAGCGGCGGCTCCTTCGTTTGGTGCGCGTGCATCGCGCTAAGACAAATAGACAGAGTTGAAATCAAATAGAGGACACGACTATGCAGGGGAAAATTTCTCAGATTGATCGCCAAAGAAGAATTCTTCGCATTTCAGGGACTGATGGAAAAGTCTATGTGGCCGATAAGGCGGTACTCAAAGATTTAGACCTTAGTTTAATCAATGTGGGTGATAGCCTTCATTTTGTTCCTGCGGGTAACAAGGGGGAGCCAAAAGTTGGCCGCATAGGCGAGGATCGTTTTGAGAGCATTACGTTGTCTGATCCGCAGGATTATTCCACTGGGCCGCGTGAGTTCAGAAACCCGTATAATTTTGTGCGAGTCGCCAAACAAGAAGCGGAGTTCAAAAAAGCGTTTGTGCCGCACGACAATTTTCAGGGGCTCTCAGGTACGGTCACTTGCCGGTTAAAAACGCTGACCCCCTTTTTCACACCGGATTCCAATACGATCAAGCAAGACACAGAAGAGGGTAGTGAAACAAAGGGCCACAAACGGATGGATTACTGCTCCATAGAAGCGCCATCCAATAAGCTCCGCATACCAATGATTCACGGCTCAACCATTCGCGGCGCTATTCGCTCCGTGTTTGAGGCTGCAACCAACAGCGGTTTTACCGCCATTAGCTCAAAACAGTTAGATCGGCGTAGCTTGCCAGGTGAATGCAGAACAGCAGGAAGAGTCGTTAAATTGCCGACGCACAATACACCTGGCGAGATACAAAAGATGAGGACTGTCAGAGTGCCTTTCGATGTCCTTGATCGAGATGCGGTCTGGGCAGCGGATGGTGATGAAGTCTGGGCTGAGCTTGGCAACACCCCCAACAATAATGAGATCGTCGTCGCCTTGCATAAACAAAAGCCGGATGAAGTCAAAGCCAAAAAAGGTTATTTGAAACTGACCGGCAAGCACATCATTACGAATGAAGCCGGTGCCAGTTTGAAGCACAGTGAAAGATTTTTTTATGAGGCCGATAAGAAGCTCTTGCGGTTCTCTACAGAGGAAGTGAAAGCCTACAACGAACTGATTAAGGCACAGCATGACCGTGCTAAGCAGCAACGGGATAGTTCTGAAAATGCGGTTGTTGCCGCAGAAATTCTCAAACGCGACAACTACCCATTGAAAGAAGGGCAACTGGTGTACTTCCGCGAAAGTAACGGTGATGCCTGTGATTTGGGATATGTCTCAATACCGCGATACAGGTATCGGCAATCTGTGAGGGATTTGCTTAACCCATTCTTTCATCCGGCCACTGATAATCAACAACTTGATCCAGCCGCGCGGTTGTTTGGCTTTGTCAGCGAAGGAAAGCAGGGATCATCTCAACGGTCTTCATACGCCGGAAGAGTTTCATTCTCGGACGCGCACTTCACCGGCGATAAAGTCAAGTATGCAGCAGAGGTCACGCTCGAAATCTTGAGTTCTCCCAAACCAACATCCTGCGAGTTCTATTTAACGAATGCCGATGACCCAACTGATGTATGGGTTGACGGGAAACATCCGCGACATTGTCATTACGATGATAAAACTATGCGCTTGCGAGGACGCAAATTTTATTGGCACCAAGAAGATAAAGGCCAATACCAATGGCAAGAGAAACAAGGAATGAAAAAGCAGAACTCGCAAAACTCCACTGTCCGCCTGCTGGCCGCGGATAACGAGTTCCGTTTCAAGGTTCACTTTTCCAATCTTGAAGGCTACGAACTTGGAGCATTGTTATGGAGCCTAGCGTTGGATGAAGGAATGGCTCATAAAATGGGTATGGGAAAGCCGATTGGATTAGGCAGCGTCGCCATCATTGTCGAGGATGTTGTCTTGATTGACCGGAACACACGCTACCAACAACTCTTTTCAGCTACACGTGAATCATTCGAAGCAGGAAATCAGGCGGCTTCCAATTGGCGGGAAAAGTACGTGGCTGAATTTCAGGATTGGATGGAACAACGATTTGGTAAACCTTTCGAGCAGTTATCCAACATTGTTGACCTTAGCGCGATTCTGCAATTCCCCGCTGATTATCGGTTATTGACACACTATCCATTGCTGGAGAGGACGAATGCAAAAAACTTCGAGTGGTTTATGAAAAACCGCAAGCCGGAAAAGATCAGAGATCGGCGCGCGCAAATACTTCCCTTTACCGAACAGGTTGAAGGCGTGCCTGATGATCTGAAAAGGTGGCGGCGGAGTGATTGAGCGCCAAATGGTAATTCTCAACTTCACCCACCCGCTCACCGCTCCCCAAACCGCCGCCCTCGAACAACTCACCGGTCAGCGCGTCGAGCGGGTGATCGAAGTCAAAACCCAGCTTGATCCGGCCCGGCCTTTCGTCGAACAGGCGCACGCGCTGGTGAATGCGGTCGGCTTGACCGAAGCGGAATGGCAAACGCTGCCGCTGCTCATCAATCTGCCCAGTCACAACGTCATCGCGGCGCTGCTGCTGGCGGAGTTGCACGGGCGGATGGGGCACTTTCCGGCGATCATTCGCTTGCGTGCGGTGGCGAACGTTACGCCGCCGCAATTTGAAGTTGCCGAAATTATCAATTTACAAGCCGTGCGTGATCGGGCGCGGCAAGGTCGTTGACGCAAGGCACAATAAAGGAAGCTGCATAATGGAACAGTTCTGGACGTGGTTTGGCCGCGTAGACAATGTGTTCGGCGTCGTCGGGGCGATTATCGGTGCGGCTACGTTTGCGTTGGTGTGGCGGCAGGAGCGGCGGTTGCGGGCGCAGGTGAAAGAGAAAGCGGCGTTGGGCAACTTCGCGGAATTGCGGACGCAGCATGCGGGCATTCAGAGCGCGACCCCGGTGGCGTTTGCGTTGTCGTTGATTCCTACGAGTGAGTCTATCAAGGGGTCAGTGCGAACTTTTCTGACCAGCCAACAGTGGGACATGCCGATTGAGGAATTGAACCTGGATGGGTTGAATAGCGCCGAAGACCTCGAACGATTCATCAACGCCTTGCGCGAAAAGCGGCGCGCGTTTGATGACGTGGGCTACACCGAAATTCATCTTTTCATTGCGGGGCCGGTGCAAGCCGGGACGATCATTGGTTCGCTGTTCCGCAATTGGATTCCCGTCAAGCTTTATCACAAACCGAATCCTGCGCCGCCGCAGGTATATGAATACTGGATGCCGCTGTTATGAAAAAGGCGCGTAAACTGGAAACAGCTTGCGCGCTTTTTCATTCCTGCTACGATGCGCGCCGTCACGACGACAGTGAGCCAAGCGCAGTGGTCGTGAGGCTTTCCTTGAATTGATGGTTCTTCCCGTTCTTCTGCATCAACACGGAACGGGTGACTAAGGCGAACGGCTTTGAGCCAGTCGCTTTACGTCGCGGCCAAAGCAATGGTCGCACCTCTTATATGTAATGCGCCGGGTGAAGGAAGTTCGCTTTCGCTCACACGGCTACCCAAAAAATAGGCGGCGTCTGACAGCAATTGCATTGTCGGCGCGGCGATGCGGCCAAGCCGGTGAGAAACGTTTTCACCGTGGGTTGGCCGATGCGGTGGGCGTTACTCAAAAGAGGAGGTTCCGTGTTGCAGCCAGTGCAGAGTCTTTCCGTCACAACCGTTTCCGCAACCCATTCGACTGAGCGCGTCTGCTGGCATTGCCGCCGTCCGTTCGAGTCGGGGCGCAAGCTCAAGGCGACGACGCTTTATCACCGCGACTGTGCGGTGAAATTGCGGCGCGCGCGCGTCAGAGACTGGAAACAGCGCCAGGTCGAGGCCGTCGGCTGGCAGCAGTTTCTGGCTGATTACGCACCGTGTCAGCAACAGCGACGCGCGTATATGCGCGACTACATGCGGGAGCGCCGCCTGAAGCTGAAGGCCGACGCCGCCTGACAACCATTCATATCGCTATCGTTTTCAACGGGGCGCGAAGCCGCGCCGCGCAGGCAGAAGTGTGTCTTTTTTCCAGCAGGAGGAAATGCGATGAACGACAAGTTACTCGACCGAATCAGTTTCGATATGCAGAACGGTGCGCGCCAACAGCGGCGGCAAGCCGTGACGGAAGCCCAGCCGCGTTTGCAGCAGGAGATGAATCGTCTGACCGAAGACGCGCGGCATCAGCGAGTTGAATACAAAGCCTGGTGCGAAGCGTGGTTGTCGCGGGAACTCGCGGGCGAAGTGCGTCCGCTGGCGTTGCCGCAAGACGTGCGCGATGCGCGGCTGGCGACGGTGATGGGCTGGCTGCTCACGTTCGTACACCTCGGCCTCGATGTAGCGATGGCGTTGGTGATGCTCATCAATCCGCTGTTGTTGATCGGCGTTTCGCTGGTGCTGATCTTCGGCGTCAAGAGCGTGCTGCTCTTGTTGCTCGACGACCGGTTGCGTCCGCAACGCACGAAGCGGCGCTTGCAGCGATTCGTGCTGTGGCCGGCGTTGGTGCTGACGCTGTTGTCGGCGGGTGTGTTGGCGGGCGGACGCACCGTCTTAGGCGCGTGGGCGCTGTGGCTGTCGGGCGCACTTAACCTGGCGCTGGTCGGATTGGGGCTGGGTTGCATGGGCCTGGCGACGGGCATGTTCTGTTTGGCCTATTTGTATAACCGCAGCAAGTACGCCGAACGGAGCTACCGCGTGACCGAGCGCGAAGCCGTCGAGACGTTGCGCGTGTTGCGGTTGGTCGAGCAGCTCGAGCGCGAGTTGGATAAACCCGCTGCTCCCAGCTTACCGGTGGCGCAGCGCACTGACGCAGTGATGGCGCAACCGCGTGCGGTGTCGCAGCCACCGGCGCGGGTGGAATGGATGCCGCTGAATGACCCACGGGTGCGGCGCGCTACGTCATCGGCTCGCAATGGTTTTCACGCGAGCGGCTTGTCGTGGATGTTGCCTTTGCTGCTCACCGGGGCGTTGAGTTTGAGCGGTTGTGAATTCGGGTCAAGCAGTGCAACGGAGGCGCAAGCGCAAAGGACAGAAGGCGCGACGGCGGCCAGCGGCCCGGTGATTCAGGTTTACGTGGATTGGAGCATGAGCGAATCGGACGCGGCGTTGGCGCAAGGTGCGCAAGCCTTGACTCAGGTGTTGCCGAGTTTGGCCGTGACGTTGCGCGCGGGCGCTGTCAACGTCAATCAGTTCGGCGATAACGGCTGGGAAGCGCCGCCAGCGGCCGCGTTCAAT
>JABFSD010000678.1 GCA_013140935.1 Acidobacteriota bacterium | reverse complement strand
CTATCTGGTAGCGGTCGCCGTAGATGACGAGGGCCGTCCGGCGAGTTTTAATTATCTGGCGGGCGATGAGTTGATCGTTACTCCGACGGGACATCGGTTCGCGTTAATGGCGACGGCGGCGGCGCGGCGCGATGGCTTGTTTGTGTCACCGGCTAATTCTGATGACGTGACGGCGACGATGTATTTCAACGGTGTGCAATACGATTACCTGCCGTTCACGACGGTGCTGGATAATTTCCCCAGCCAGCAGGCGGGAGCCGGTTCATCGGGCGGTGACACGCGGTTGTATGTTTATACGCCCTTACCGAGTTTCGTCTCTCCCGGCACTCCCTCCGGCACGCTTTTCTTTCTGGTACGCGACGATCAGGAAAGAACCTTATCCGGGTCGTTGAGTTATACGTGCTATCTGTCACCTGACAAGCAACGCGTTACATCTATTCGCACGGCTCCCAATCTCAATACGCTTATTCCGCCTGGACAAAGCGGCTGGGCTTCGTTTTACGCGACCGGGAGTTTCGCTGTCAGAGGCGACCGAACGGGGACGGCTTATAACTTGCAAAATCTGCCTTTGTTAGGAGCGACCGCCACCCGTTTGGGCAATTTCACGGGCGGACATAATTTGCGTCCTGCCACGTTGTTCAGTCCCGGTTATTCCATCACGATTCCGTTGGTTCCGGCGTTGTGCGGCTCTACGTTTGAATATCCGACGCGAGACAGTTCACTGTTTACGAACGGTACCGGCGGTATTTAACTTTCGGTTTATGGTGCCACTCGGCGACGCTTGAAGGGCGCAAACCCTCACCCCATGTCAGGCGCTCTTCAAGCCTGTCGCTGCTTGATTTCTACAGCATCCTCTCCACTGCGCTACCAGCGCGGCTTGTCTGGAACTTTATCCACTCTTCACCGTTAAAGCGGTCGCGTCTAAGCTGTGCATCGTCATCAGTTTAACGCCAAGACATCCCCTGAATGTATTTCGTTTGCGCGGTAATGCAAGCGGAAAAAATTATGAAACTTGTGGCGCATCGGTGCGTGCAACCGACGTTGGATTTTTGCACTTTCAGGTGACGTGTAAGTTGTCGGCGTTTTGCCGGATTCAAGAATGAATTCAAAGCCACGCCCTCACGTGATTACGCTCGACTTATTTTCGTCACGACTTCACCGCAAGAATCGCAACGCTTTCCACTCACTCAATGCGAACAGCTTCTTTAGCACGCGAGAGCAAAGAAGCAATCAGGCTCGACGAATACGTAATGGCTGAATATGTCTGCAAACTAGGTACGCCTGCGGGCGAGATCGTGACGCGCACGATTGAAGGCTTCTCTGAAAAAGAACTGCGCCAGCGACTCATGTCCGAAGGCTATCGCATTTTCACGGTCGAAGGTTCAGGCATCGTGAACGGTGTGCGCGTGGGCGGAGCCGGAGGCGGCAAAGTCCTCAAGATCAAGCTCGACGATTTTTTGCATTTCAATCAACAGCTTTCCGCCTTGCTACGCGCGGGCTTGCCGGTGTTGCAGGCCATTCAGATGTTGAGCCAGCACACGCCGAATCCGAAACTCAAAACCGTCTTGCGCGATGTTGAAGCTCGCATCAAAAACGGCGTGGCGCTGTCAGACGCTTTCGCTGCGCAAGGCGAAACGTTCCCGCGCATTTACACTGCGTCAATTCTGGCGGGCGAGCGTTCAGGCAATCTGGATGAAGTGTTGAAACGATATGTCGAATACACCAAATCCATCGTCGCGTTGCGGCGCAAGATTCGCGGCGCGCTGACTTATCCGTTGATTTTGTTATCGGCGGCGTTGGTGTTGGTGACGGTGCTGACGACCTTCGTGATTCCGCGCTTCACGGCGATCTTCGAGAACATGGGCAACAAGCTGCCTACAATCACGATTGTCGTCGTAGGCATTTCGAGCGCGATGCAACAAAACATCTATTGGCTGCTACCCGCCATCATTGGCTTGGTCGTGTTGTTGCTCTCATGGCGACGCACCGAGAGCGGACGGCGCACACTGGACAGCTTGATTTTGAGAATACCGATTGTGGGCGAACTTGTGCGGCAAATGACCACGGCGCAAATGTCGCGCAGTTTAGCGACGTTGTTGGCAGGCGGCATCACGTTGGTCGAATCGTTTCAGATTGCCCTGACTTCGGTGACGAATCACGAACTCAAGCGTTCGACCGAACCCGCGCTCAAACAGATACGCGAAGGGCAAGCTTTTACTGAAAGTCTCGACCAAGCCGGATGGGTTCCCAAGATGGCAGTAGACATGATCGGCGTAGGCGAACGCGCCGGTTCGCTGCGCGAGATGCTTGATGAAGTCGCCAGCTTTTACGACTCTGAAACCGAAGTGAAACTCGGACAACTGACGACGTTTATCGAGCCCGTGATTTTGTTCGTGATGGCGGGCGTCGTTATCACGATTTTGTTGGCGATCTATATGCCGATGTTGCAGATGGTCAATGCCGGCGGGCAATAAGCAGGCATCCTGTAGACGGAAAATACAATCAGAGGGCGGGCACACTCACCGCGCCTCAAGCCAATAAATGAAGTTGGCGAAGGAAGAAGTTTTAAGTAATGGCAGCCTCAAAAGCACAGATGGATCAACTAGCCCAACAGGCCGAACGCGCCGAAGCCGAGCGTCTCGCCCATCGCTATCGCCTCGAATTCATCGAACTCGAAAAGCAGCCCGTTGATTACGCGCTCGTGCAATCGTTGCCGGTGGATATGATGTTGCGCAACAAGTTCGTACCGCTGCAACGCGAGAACGGCCATATG
>JABFSD010000398.1 GCA_013140935.1 Acidobacteriota bacterium | reverse complement strand
TCCCTTCTCCGCCCAACACGGCAGCGTTTTCGATGATTGCTTCGGCGATGTAAGCCGTGCCAACCGGCGTACGCACGACTTGCGATGAGTATTGACGCGCCAACGCCTCAATCGCCTGCGTCGTAGAAACGTTCGTCACCACCGTGCCCGGTCGCGTCTGCAAACGAATGGCGGTCGCCAGCGTCAGCGTCATTTCTTCTGACAGAATTTCGCCTGTCTCGGTGACGAGGCCCAATCGTTCGCCATCGGCATCGTGTGCCAAACCAATGTCGGCGCGTCCGGCTTTCACGACGGCGCGCAATTGCGCCATCGTGTCGTGGCGCGGTTCAGGCGCGTGCGGGAAAGGCGCGCCCGGGTCATCGTTCAACGCCAGCACTTCGCAACCCAACGCAGCCAACCAACGCGGACTCAACCGCACACACGCGCCGTTGCAACAGTCTACGGCGACGGTGAGCTTGCGTTGGCGAATCGCCGCCGTGTCAAAGCTGCGCTGCAAAACGTCGAGGTGATGCGCGATGGCGTCATTATTTTCGTTAAGGTGCTCAATCTGCGTAGCGATGCTGTCCCACCGCGCTTTGGCGAACTCGCCTTGATGAAAGAGGTCAAGCAATTCTTCTGCCTGCGTGGCGTTGAGATAAAGCCCGTCGCCCCGTACGAACTTGAGCGCGTTCCATTCCGCCGGATTGTGCCCGGCGGTAATCGAGATGCCGCCGCGCGCGCCGAAATGCGTCACGGCCAGTTGCATCGTCGGCGTAGGTGTGACGCCAAGATCAACGACTTCGCACCCTGCCGCCAGCAAGCCCGCCAGCACGCCCGCGCGCACCATCGCGCCCGACGCCCGTGTGTCGCGGCACACCAGCACTTGGCCGCCGTCGAGATAAGTGCCGAAGGCTTGCGCAAATTGCACGATCAATTCCGGCGTCAGCGTTTCGCCGACAATACCGCGCACTCCGGTGATGCCGATTTTCAGGGGTTTCATAACGTCAGGATGCGCCAGACGATTAAGGCCAATCAAACAAGCCCGCCAGATTCGAAGCACCATGCCGGACGCGCATGATCTCAATGCCATCGGGCAAAGGCTGATAAAAAACCACGTATTTCTTCATGGGAAAAGAACGTAGCCCTATGAGCAAATCAAAACGTTCGCGTCCGATGAGTGGGTGGTCAAGCAGCAACTCAAATTTTTCGCGGAAGAGTTCCAGCAAGCGATTCGCCGCTTCTGTATTCTGGTGAGCGTGATACTCCCAAATTTCCAGCAGGTCTTCTTGTGCGCGGGCTGAAGCTCTGAGCTTTCTCATAAAATTCTGTTTTAGGGCTGGGCCGTTAATCGGGCTTGGCCGCGCGTGCGAATGTCTTCGATCAACTCATCCACTGATTCGTAGTCTTTATATTGGCCGTGTTTCAATTGCTCTGCTCCGATAGCGATTTCGCGGCGCAAAGTTTCGTTTTCTTTGAATAAACGAAACGCTTCACGCACGACTTCATCAGGCGAACGGTAAAGGCCACTGCCTACATTTTCAGCGATGAGTGTCTCAATCTCCGGCGTTAAGGTGACTGTCATAATGATAAATCCTCTCTGGTCGAAAATTTACGCTGCGGCGGCGCGCAGGTCAAAACCAGCCGGGCAGATTACTTTTTCTGCGGCACAGCTTTAAAGCCATCCTGCACATTGAACATCGTCCCGCTCTGCTGCCCTTCATATTTGTAATTGACGATGTTGACCTGATCTTCATAAAGCTCGTGCAACGTGCGCTGGCGTACCTGTGCGTTGGCGAAACCGCCCGCGAGTTTGCCTTCGTAATAAACCCAAATCATATCGCCCTGCATTTCCATCCCGACGAGCGTGAATTTCACCGGCACGCCTTTGGCGCTTTTGATCTCGATGCGTTCGCGCAGATAAGCCAGCACGGCGGTGCCGTTGGCTTTGTCTTTTAATGAAGCAGGTGTGTTGAATTTGATTTCACGTTGGGCGTGCTGGCTGATCGCCGTCTCGAAATCGTCGAGGAAGAAGCGCGTTACGGCTTCGATGGATTGCGCTTTGGCGTGGTAATCCATTTGCGTGATCGAAGCGTGAAACTTATGACGCGCGGGCGACGCATAGGCCGTCGCACAAAGCATGAAGACAACGAATGCGCTCCAGCGCCGCCTGAACGTCGGCGTTGAAATTCCGCACTTCGCACTTCGCACTTCACACTTTTGCATAACCGTTCCCCTGATGTTGGTTTAGCGAACTCGCTGAGCGACACGGCGTGTCGCTGGTTTCCCCAGGCATTTTACACACATTCACAGGAGCACGATAAGAACGAAAGGGCTGCGATTAAAAAGGCCTTGCCGGAGGTCGGGCGCATTCCTGATCCGCCCGACTTCCGGCAAGGCCGTAAACCAAAGTGAGAAGCGACTAAACCGACAAGGAAGATTTTGTCGCTAGAATTTTTGCATCAACTCAAAATACAAAAAGTGTCCGAAGGGATTTTTTCCGCCTGGCGGATAGATGGCTGATTGCACGCCGCCGCCACGCATCCCGCCGTAATACACCGTGACCGCCGTGCGCGCATTGATTGCCACATCGGCACTCGCGTCAAACAGCCAACCCAGGCTTTGCTTGCTCTGGCTGGGGCGTCCGACAAAGCCAAACGAATTTTTCTGAAAAGCTCCGCCGCCGACATACCACAAATCGTTTTTGTTACTCAGCCGCAAGTGATGCGCGTCGAGGCGTGCGTTCACTTTGGCGTGCGGCTTGAAACGCAACTGGCCGAATACGTCTTCGTTATTC
>JABFSD010000651.1 GCA_013140935.1 Acidobacteriota bacterium | reverse complement strand
CTTCGCGGATGGCCGATTTGGGCGGCATTCGACCACCATTCAGAAAGCCATCCACCGTGACTGTGGCTTGTCCCGGCGCAGCGCCCGCCGTCGCCGCGAGTACCTGTAACTGTTCGCCCAGTTGATCGGGGTCGTCGGGCAAGGCTTCGAGTTCGCGCGCCGTCAACACTTGCGTTCCGGCGGCGCGCTGCGCGTCGAGCGCGTTCGCCGCGCCTTCGCTGTTGACGCTGATCGCATCGGCTACGCGCGGATAAAGCGTGACGGTCAGCCGCGTGAGACTCTCGCTCTGCACTTCTTGCTCAACAGCGGCGAAGCCCTGCGCCGTCACACGCAATGTATGAGCGCCGCCCGCCAACCCTGCGAAACGAAACCGGCCCTGACCATCGCTGACGGTTGCGCGCGTGTGATTGTTCGCGTCGGTGAGCGTGACTTGCGCGCCCACGATCACCGCGCCGCGCTGGTCTTGCACTTCGCCTTGCACAGTGAACTGCACGGACTGCGCGACGACGTGCGCGGCGCACCACAGCACGATGAAAATGATTTGCGTTGAGCGGTTGAACATTGCCTTCTCCTCGTTTGGTGCGGAGAAGGTAGGCGCGATGGATGAAGGCGAGAATGATTATGTGACGAAGGTGTTGTAGCGGTGGATGAATGCAGCGAGCGGTCGCATCAACGAGGCTGCTTCACAGCGACCCGCTGAGATAGCGATTCACCTGCTCCCGGTAACGGTGGCTGAGTTTGAGTTCGGTGCCGTCGTGCAGAATGACCTGATATCGCCGCGCGACCAGGGTTGCAATTCGCGGATGCCGTCGAGGTTGACGATAGCCGAGCGCGAGATGCGCTGAAAGCGGCGCGGGTCGAGGCGCGTTTCGAGGTTGCTGATCGTTTCGCGGAAGAGGTGGCGCTGTTTGCCTGCGTGCAGGATGACGTAATTGCCTTCGGCTTCGATCCATTCGATCTCGTCGGCCTTGAGGAAAAAGACGCGCCCGTCCGTCTTGATGACGAAGCGTTCAACGTAGCTCTCGCTGGCAGTGCGTTGCCGTTCGTCGAGCAGCGCCAGAATGCGTGTCGTAGCCTCGCCGCTGCGTTCGTCGCGGATGTGGCGCACGGCGCGTTGCAAGGCTTGCTCGAAGCGTTCGCGGTCGAAGGGCTTGAGCAGGTAATCGAGCGCCTGTGCCTCGAACGCGCGCACTGCGTATTGATCGTAAGCCGTGATGAAAACGACGTGCGGCAACGGTTCATTCACCAACTCAGCCAGCGCCGCGAAGCCGTCCAGTTCCGGCATCTGCACATCGAGGAAGACGAGGTCGGGCGCGTGCGCGCGGATGGCGACAACGGCTTCGATGCCGCTTTCGCATTCGCCCGCAATCACGATCTCGCGGTGCGGCGCGAGCAATCGCCGCACCAGCGCACGCGCGGGCGGCTCGTCGTCTACGATCAAAGCTGTGATGGGCTGTTCATTCATTGTCAATCTTCTTCTTCCACGAAGTCACACGAAGAAGACACGAAGAAGAAATAGACAGGATTGACGGGATTTTCAGGATTGACGGGATTGGCTTAGATGGACGGAAATCACAACGTTTGCTCAATCCTATCCATCCTGAAAATCCTGTTAATCCTGTCCATTTTCTTCGTGTCTTCTTCGTGCGTCTTCGTGGGAGGGATCGAACGGCAGACAGAGCGTCACGACCAATCCGCCTGCCGCCGCATTCGCCAACTCGAAGTGAAACGCTTCGCCGTAAAGTTGCCGCAACCGCGCGCGTGTGTTCGCCAGACCTACGCCGTTGTCGCTCGTCGCCGCGTCGTGCAAGCCGCAGCCGTTGTCGGCGACGGAAATTTTCAGGTGGCCGTTTTCGCGCGCGGCGCTCACCCGGATGTGGCCGGGCGCGGCGCGGGGCGCGAGGCCGTGGCGGATGGCGTTTTCGACGAGCGGTTGCAGGATCAGGTTCGGCACTTGCACGTCGGGCGTATCGGGTGCGGCTTCGATGGCGGTGGTCAGGCGGCGTCCGAAACGTACGCGCTCGATGTCTAGATAACAGCGCAGGAATTCGAGTTCGCGGCGCAGCGGCACTTGTTGCGTACTCGCGCCTTCGAGCGTGAGGCGCAGAAAATCGCCGAGCCGCGCCGTCATCGTTTGCGCGGCGGCAGTGTCTTCGAGTTGCAGCGAAGCAATCGAATTGAGCGCGTTGAACAGAAAGTGCGGCTGAAGCTGCATGCGCAAGGCGCGCAATTCGGCCTGCGCGAGTTGCGAAGCGAGTTGCGAGGCGCGCAATTCTTCTTCGCGGTATTGGCGGTAATAGAGCCGCGCTTGGGCGAAGGTCAACACGAGTCCGTAAAAGACCAGCGCGAACAAAAAGTCGGTCAGCAAAAACCAGGGCTTGTGCGACAGCCAACTGAGAATTTCGCTGAGGCTTTGCGAAAACAGCCAACGCATCAGAATGGGAAAAAGCGTTTTGCCCAGCGCCAGCAACAAGCCTAACGCGATGTAAGCGGGTACGCGCTTCGGCCAGTTGTTACGCGCGATGCTGAAGCGTTGCGAAATGCGAAAAACCAGCGGGATGAAAAAGACCCAAAACATCCACGCGGTTACATCCCAGCGCCACGCAATAGCCCAAGCCAGATAAGCGCGCCCGTCAATTAAGGCTGATGAATAGGAGCGCAGCGCGTCAACCAGCCCCAGCGTCGCGCACAGCGCAATCAACAAACTCGTTTGAATGATTCTCCGCCGCGTCATGCCGCCCAGCCTAACGCAGATGAGCCTGCCAGACGAAACC
>JABFSD010000640.1 GCA_013140935.1 Acidobacteriota bacterium | reverse complement strand
AGATAGACACGACGCTCGTGAGCATTCCGGTCAGCGTAATCGAACGTGACGGACGCTTCATTCCCTTCCTCGACAAGAAAGACTTTCGGCTTTACGAAGACGACGTCGAACAGGAGATTTCCGAATTCACGCCCGTGACTGTGCCTTTGCACGTGGTGCTGTTGATTGACACTTCGCGCAGCACGGTGTTCAAGATCGAAGACATTCAGGCGGCGGCGGCGGCGTTCACCGAACAATTGCGCGCTGATGACAAGGTGATGGTGGTGTCGTTCGACTCGAAGGTTTATATCGGCTGCGAATTCACCAACGACCGCGCCACGTTGCGGCGAGCCATTTATAAAACGCGGACGGGGGGCGGTACGAAACTGTATGACGCCGTTGATCTGGTGATTGCCGAACGCTTGAACCAGGTGCAGGGACGCAAAGCCATCGTGCTTTTCACCGATGGCGTAGACACCGAAAGCCGCGAAGCCACCGCCCGTGGCACGGTCGAACAGGTCGAAGAATCGGATGTCGTGGTTTACCCGATCAAATACGACACGAGCGATTCAATGATGCAAAACGGCGGAGGACGTAACGGCACGCCGCCTATCTCGATTCCGTGGCCGCAGCCCCGTGGCGGTGGTAATGGCGGCAATGGACGACGCCCGTGGCCTTTCGTTTTCCACAGTGGCGCACAGCTTTTCCACAACCTTTCCGACGCTTTTCCACAAGGTATTTCACAGGCTTTTCCACAGCAATGGCCGAATCCTGGTGGTGGACGCTTTCCCCGTGGCGGAGGACAGGATTACGAATTGGCGGGACGTTATCTGCAACAGCTTGCCACCCGTAGCGGCGGACGGCTGCACAACGGTGATACGTTAAGCAACGTGCAAGCCGCTTTTACGCGCATTGCCGAAGAGTTACGCCACCAGTATGCGTTGAGCTATTACCCGACGAATACGGCGCAGGATGGCTCGTTTCGTAAGGTACGTGTCGTGGTGAAAGTGCCGAATGCCGTCGTGCGTTGCCGCGAGGGTTATCGTGCGAGAGGGCAAGGGACGACTGCGGCAAGCGATAAAGACGGTAACCGCCCCGTACTCAAACGACGGCAGTTGACCGATACGAATTAAGCTGTGAGGAATCGCACGGGGTGAGCCGCTTCGATCAAGCCGTGCGTGGCGGCGAGTTCGTAATAGCGTTCCAGCCCTGTGCGATTCGCCTCATCCAGATCGTAATTCACATTGACGTGCAAATAGTTCAGTAAGTCGGGCAGTGGCAGTGACAACTCAGCGGCAAACTGCGCAGCGATGTCGGGTACGCGCCGCAAGCCTTCGGCTTTAGCTTCCAGAAAGTCACGAACAAGTTGAGACGGTTCGACAGTCAGTGACTCAGCACGCACAGCCCACACCGCAAATACAAACGGCAAGCCGGTCAAAGATTGCCACTCTTCGGCCAAGTCATAAATCGTGAGTCCCAACGCTTCGGCTTGTGTCGTGAGGCACAGCGCCGGATCGCCGATGAAGAGCGCGGCGTCGGCTTCGCCCAAAGCGAATGCGGCGTTGAGGCGTGGCGTGTGTTCGATGAGGTGCGGCTTCACGCCGTAACGTTCCGCGAGAATGATTTGCACCAGTGCTTGCGAAGTCCGCGATGAGGTGTCGAGTGCCAGCGTCGTCACGTCAGGCAACGGTTTGCGCGCGGCGAGCAGCACGCTGCGCACTTGTCGTTTGGCGGCGACGGCTACGTTGGGAATGACGAGCAGGTTGGGAATGCGTTGATATTCAATTACCGGAATCAAAGCAATGTCAGCTTGTTTGGCCGCCAGCATTGCGGCGCAACGTGAGGGGGCTGCGTCACCGAGAAAGAGATAACGCGCGCCAAACGCATTCGTCGCAAAGCTCTGAACGAGCGGCGCTGAATTGAGATAGGTCGAAGCGGCAATTCGCATAAGTTCTATTGCTGCATTGGCTAAACCAACGCGGCTTAAAGTCGTCTGTCAGCGATTGACTGACACGGCGGCAAGACATTCCAGCACAGAGAGTTAGCGCATTTCAACCACCTATATTTTATGCTGGACAGCCTCAAAAAAAGTGCTACACTCCGCGCCGTTTCCACCTTCTGACACACAACCAACAACTGAATTTCTCTGTAAAAAGGAGTAAGGCAAACTTTATGAAGTTGTCCGCACATGCTCTGCGTTCGCTACAGGAACTTGACGATTTCGGTCGGGAAGCCGTCGAGTCTATGGTCAAACAACATATTCGCGCTTGTCATTTAAATGGTTTCCAACCGGAAAATATCGAGCGCGTTTATCAGGAAGCTATCGAGATCATTCGCCTGGAAGGCATACCGGAAGAACCGGCTTTCGTTCCCAGCAAATACGAACCGACGCGCCGTTACGAACAATATCGCAGCCCGCGCGCCCTCTAGCGAACTCGCTCACTCACGTTGTAAGCTCCGCGACGGATATTTCGTATCACGCGAAATATCCGTGACGCGCTTTGCGTTACAAGATGCAGGCCGGGTAATCATACGTGAAGACATTTTATCCGCAGCCTGATACGTAACAGTTAGACACCACTATCCAAGAAGGAAGGACGAAGAACTTATGAAAAAGATCGTTGTTATGTTTGCCGTAATGTTGTCGCTGGCATTGGCTGGCAACGCACAGGAAATGATGGGCGCGAAGAAAAAAGGTGCCAAGCCCAAGAAGATGACGTTGACCGGTAACATCATTGATAAAGCGTGTTCGGCCAAGATGACTTCGGCGGAAGCTGCCGCCGGTCACAAAAAAGGC
>JABFSD010000694.1 GCA_013140935.1 Acidobacteriota bacterium | reverse complement strand
ACCGTCACCCGTGCGCGTCCCGCTGCTACTGCCGACGGCATTAAGAAGTTCACCTGTCCCGCCGAAGTAAAAAACAACTGCGCATCGCGTGACACATTGTTTTTATCCGTGATCGAAACCGTCACGCCACCCAACGTCGTCGGCAACGGCGTCGTGCTGGCAATGTTCACCGTGCTGGTCATATTCGCACCGAACAAACTGTGAATCGCCAGCGGCGCACCGGTCGGCAAATAGTTCGCCGCATTCGTCACCCACGGCACATAAGCCGCCGTATTCGCCCCGCCCGGCGTAGCGGGTTGGAAGATGCTCCACGCGCCATCGCCATCGGTCACGCGCCCAACTGACACGTCGCCTTGTTGAATGCCGAAGGTGTAAGAATCAATCAGCGTCGTACCGTCCGATGCGAACAAGCCCACCGCTTCGCCTTCGCCGCTCAACTGCCAACTCGTATGCAACGAACCTTGCGCGGGTTCGTTGTCGGCAAGGAAAACCAGATAGCCGCGCGCCGGAATCGTCACACCTTCGGGTATCTTCCACTTGATGCGGTTGTTGAGATTGTCGGTCAGATACATCCCGCTCATATTCAGCGCCGTCGTCGCCGGATTGAAAATTTCGATCCAGTCTTCCGACTTGCCGTCCACCGGGTCAGGATAAGTGTCTTCGTTGTCCGACATGATTTCGTTGATGAGCAACTGCCCCGTGCCTTGCGTAGGCGCTTGCGCCGAACTCGCCGTCGCCGCATTGGCAACACCGGCGGTAGGCTGAAAATTATTGCCCCACACGTTGCCGTAAAAACCCTGCCGCGCATGCGACAAGCCGCGCGCCAACATCGGATAAGTCACCGTGTCGAGTTGCGTCGAACCCGAAAACAAAAACAGCTTCCCGCCCGCCACGAGCGGCGTGAAGTTCGCGTGCGTATCGCCTTCGCCCGTCTCGTTATCGAGCCACACAATCAAGTATTCGCCATCAGCTAATGTCTTCGTCGGCAACTTGAATTTCGTCGGAGCCGCAACATCGTCCGTCAGATAAAAGTTGCCAATCGCCACCGGCCCCGGCCCCTGATTATAAATCTCTACCCACGGGTCAGCGTCGCCCGCTGCGTCTTTATAAACGCCGTTGTTCACGACGACCAATTCATTCAACCGCACGTCTGAAGGCAGCGCCTGCTGATTCAGAAAAGGCCGCACGAAGTTATAGCGTTCACGAATGAATTGATTCAGTCCGAGAATCGGCAAGCCGCCCATTCCGCCGCCAGGACCAGGGAGCGTCGGCCCGGTCACTTGTTCGTTCAGATTCGTTTCAAACTGCGCATTGGTCGTGACCTTGTTCGGGTCGGCAATGACGTGTTCCCGAATCAGATTCGCCAATTGCGTAACGCGCGGCGTGAACGTTTCAGTGTTGAAGCCTTCGCGTAACAGCTTCGCCATGATGCGCAGGTAATGGCGGCGATAAGCGGGTACGTCCCACAGCTTTTGCGCCAGCGGGCGTTGGTTCGTCGTCGTAGCGTTCGCCGGCAACCAGAACAAATCCATCATCGCCGGATTGGGAAGGCGCGGCGTGCCGTCGCCCGTCGTACCGAACGATTCGTTGTGATCCCACGCGACGGCAATGAACTTGCCGTCACGGCTGCGGTTATACAAATAATACTCGCCCGCGTCATTCACATAAGAATCGAGATTGACGAACAAATGATTGAGCGCCATGTAAGTCAAAAGCTCTTCGACATCGGCAATGGCTTCGAACTTGGCGGGTAACTCCGCCGTCGGCGTGTTGTTCAACACATCTAAAAACTGAATCAACTGGCTGTAATCATTCCCTTCGACATTGGTTTCGAGTTCATAAATCGTGCGATAAGGCGTCGGGTCAGCACCGCGCCACGTCAGGTCAGGCCGCGCAGGCGGCTGTCCGCCGGGCATGCCGCCGAGAATCTCATTGCCTTCCCACAGATTGCCGTCTTCGTTGCGGCCAAAACGGCTTTCCATCATGTTTTTGTCAGGCTGTTCCATCGCCGTATACAACCCGTAATAAGCGTCGTTCACATACAAACGCACGTGTACCATCCGCAACGACGGAATGAACTTGCCGATGAAATCGCTGAACAATTTCTCGCGCATAAAATCGGGCGACAGATCGTTGGTCTGAAAATTCAGTTTCGACATGCCGAGAAAATTCGTGCCGGGTACGAATTCGTTAAAGTCGAATTTGAAAGGTCGCTTGATGCCGTTGCGCATAAACGACGAATTCCCCTTGAACCGGCAACCCACGCGCGGCAAATCAATCGCGCCGTATTTGAACCGGCACGGAATGAAAGGATCGCCCGTCTGCGCCTGCATCTGATGGTTTTGCACCATCACGTTGTACCAATTCGGATTGTCGAAATAGACGCGCACTTCTTTGACCGTGCGGTCGTCGAAAAATTCCGCCGCTTTATCTGTCAGGTTGGCGTTCTGCGCCGAGGCAGCTATCGCTCCACTGATGAGCAGGCTCAACAGGCAAACAAACCGTTTCATAAAAATTCGTGTTCCTTTCAAATCGTCTTGGGTTGAACGAATGGGTAATGTTCAGGGAATGTCGTGTTAGGCGTATGGTAAACGCCTGCGGTCACAAAAACGAAACCAAACGTAGCGCAGGCTTCAGCCTGCGTCGCTTGCTGAGACACGGCGTTGAATGACAAACTCCCGCTACTTCGCGCTGTAGGAATAAAACGTTCGTCGGCGCCGATATACTGAAGAGATACGAACGCTCGACATCGAGGTAACTATGAAACAACTTATTTTC
>JABFSD010001195.1 GCA_013140935.1 Acidobacteriota bacterium | reverse complement strand
AGCAAGGGGTAGTTGATTAAGGCCGAGGTGTCGAGCAAATAGTCGTGCGGTTTCATCGCGCCTCCGCATAACGCCCCGCTTCTGCATTTTTGGCGACGGTGGCGCAAAACAGCGCGTAAACTTCTTCAAAAGACAATTGCTGTAAGAAGGCTTCTTGTTCGGCGGCGGGCAGTTCACTCAAGCGACGCTCGAATTCGCGCACCCTGAGCCATTCGGTTTCATTTGGGGGAGCGGATTTACGCGGACGTTTGAGTGCAGTTCCATTCGTTTTTTTCATGGTTGTACCTCCGAACGCGATGATAGCATTCGGCAACGGTAGGGCAAATATATTACTCTGCGCGGGCCTCATCGAATGAGGCTTGCTGTGAGAATGCACGCGCTTATTTCAGCGCAATGAGGAGACAAGAAAAATGACGGCTGCACCTGCACCTGCTCCATCTCATAATTATCGCGATGCCATCGCCCATTTGCCGCCCGGCGGTACGCTTATCTTTCAACACGTCACGTGGGACGAATATGAAAAGCTGCTCGAAGAGATGGGGGCGGGATATTTTCCGCGCATTAGTTATGACCATGGGAGACTGGAGATTTTTATGCCTTTGCCAATTCACGAATTCGTGAAAGCCTTTACCGCCGACTTGGTGCGAGCTTTAACCGATGAATTGGATTTGGAAATGATTGGGCTGGGGTCTACGACTTTCAGTTACCGTGATTGGTTGCAAGGGCTGGAGCCGGATACCTGTTTTTTTATTCAGAATGCGGCCCGCGTATTGGGTGTGCGCCGCTTCGATCCAACGATACCGCCGCCTGCGCCTGATATCGCAGTCGAAGTTGACATCACCAGCGAATCGCTCAATCGCTTTCCCACTTACGCGAATTTAGGGGTGCCCGAAATCTGGCGCTATGACGATGCTGAATTCATGATTTATCACCTGACTGAAACGGGTTATGTGGTCGCTGACGCTAGTCGTGCCTTTCCTTTTCTGACGGCAGAAAGGCTCAACCGGTACTTGCAGCGCAGCCAAAATGAAAGCCATCGTGATTTGTTGCGTGAGATCCGCGCCTGGGTCAGAACGCAGGTTACGGCGGCGCAATGAGTTTGAAGCGGTATTCGACCATAGCGGATTGCTGATCGCTTTCGTCAACGGCTGTGAGTTCAACGAGGTATTCGCCAGGTTTGAGCGCAGGAATTTTGGCTTCAAAGAACGCCTGACAACCGCTGGCTCCGTTGCAACGGAAGGGCAAGCGCGTGAGAGTCAGGCGTATTTTTTTATCCATGTTTTGCAAGGTGGCGCTGACCGATTGCGCTTGCGGCGCGAAATCAAGCGGCAAGGTGAGTTTGAGCCGTTGCGTATGTGCCGGAAGGATTTTTTCAGTTTCGCCTGCGACAGTTCCCCGGCTGTCGTTGATCGGCTTCAGCAACATGGCAACGTAATTCTCATTGACCGGCAGCGGTGTGAACGAAGGCGCAGGCGAAGCCGTCGTGCGCAAGGCGGCGAGTTGTTCCTGCAAGGCGCGTTCGCGCGCTGCGGCTTCGGTTTGGGCGGCGCGCAAGGCGAGCGTCTCGGTTTGTAAACGTTGCTGTCCGCGCCACAGCCACCAGAAACCTCCCAACAAACTCAGCCACAACACCGTTGCCACCGCCAGACTCCAACGCGGCAACGTGACAGGTCGCATTAGCCAAAAGCGTTGCGGTTGAGGCGCGGTTGATTCAGCCAACACCTGTCGCAGCGTTTCGGCAAAGGCGAGTTCTTCGTGATGCGCGGGCGTGTGCAGCAAGTGCTTTTCATAACTTTCTTTTTCGGCGGCGCTGAGTTGTCGGCGTACGTAACGGTCGGCGAGTTCTTCGCGCAGCAGGGCGACCTGCGCAAAGAGCGCGTCGTCGCGGAAGTAACGCGCCTCGAACGCATCTTGTTCAGCCTCTGCCATTTCACCCAGCAGGTAACGAATGATTTCTCTGTCAGGCGACGCAAAGGGCGTCGCGGGCGTGCCGTTCATAATTCTCTATGCCGCATTCTCTATGCCGCGTCCTCGAGGCAGCTTTTCATACAAGTCTTGAGCCGGGCGCGTAAGCGATGTACGTGCGACCGCAGGTTTTCTTCAGACCACGCAAGTTGTCGGACGAGTTGCTTGCGTTGGCGCACTTGTTGATGCCAGTCGTCGTGATAATACAATTCCAGCATGCGCCGGTCTTCAGACGACAGGCGGCGCAGACAGTGGCGCAAACAATCGGCACGTTGTTGATGGGAATCGTTATCCATCGCTATTCGGAGAGCTTCGTGAGCGTAATGCTTTTCCGATTGTAGCGGCAGGTCGTCCAGCGGCACTTGTTTTAGATCAAGCGCGCGCTCGCGTTTCAACAAGTTCCTTGCCACGCCCAGGCAATAATCCATCGGATCGTCAGCCTGAATTTCCAACCCCTTGAGCAATTGCCGCGCGACGGTATCAAGCGTGCGATCCGCCAGTTCCTGCGCCTTGCTGCAACGATGATGCTCCAGCCAGAAGACCAACTTCTCGTGCAATTGCACGTATTTTTGCGCCGCGCGGGTTCGTTGCGGATCGAGATAAAGCAAAAAATTTTCGAAGGCCGATTCCGACGGCGTGCGGTCTTTGCGCATGGTCTGAAAGATGCGGGGGGTAGCGCGGGTTACTAACCCGCGCTACCCCCCCGCCCGGTCAACGGTTTGTTCCGAGCCGTTTGCCGAACCAATTCATAGCCTGAGCCATGAGTAACAGTAAAGCGATGGCCGCCAGAAAAACCAACGTCCCCGAAAAGTTATGTAA
>JABFSD010000937.1 GCA_013140935.1 Acidobacteriota bacterium | reverse complement strand
TTACCAACTGGAACCGGACACTATGCTTAAGGGACAAACTTTTTCGGCTATTGGGCGACACTTATTATTCTTAATTGTCAACCCATCAGAGAAATTTCGCCTGACGATTGACTTCTCTAAAACGGTCGCGCCGGGCGGCAACAACGCGCTGCCGCCCGTTGCTGCGGCGATTGGCTCAACGCGCGAACCTTTTCAGCTTGAAGGGGGAGGGTCTGGGCGAGCATTTTCCGCCCCTCTGCAGCCGCAAATAATTGAAGGGCAAGCTTACGTGGCTATTGATTTAGGCGTGGACGGGGTGCGCTTCCCTGATACTCGCACAGGCTTGATGAATTTATATGGCAAAGAGGTCGTTTTTGACGTTAGAAAACCCGTAGCCTTTGCGCGCGACATCTCGGCTATTTCTGAAGAAGATTATGCGCGACTTGGTCCGCCCAGCAGCTTACGCAATTTCCCCAACGACTTGCTTAACCCGGAGCTAGAGTATTCGGGCTTGTTTGAGAATGGCTTGACTTCCTCTTCTGTCATGCTGCAACTTACACAACCGCCGCAAGCTAGGCATTTCGTCATCAAAGGCGAGGTTTTTACTGCGAATACATCTTTTCGATTGTTGATTGGGAAAAAAACCGTGGGCGCGCAACAACTCGCGACAGGCGCTTTCACCCTAAGACTTCCCGTTGAGGCCGGGCAAGGCAAAAAACTTATTAACATGTATTTTTCCAATGCTGACAAAATGGATGGTCAAATAAGCGGAAAGCACATCGCCAAGCTAACCTATATTGGCTATGAGTAATTCGGTTGCGCTTGCGCAAGGCAACCGATCACCGGTTTGCCTCGAACCTGGTGCTTGAACTTAAAAACAGGATTAACTGACGACGCGCGGGGCTTTGTGGAACGAGCTGCTTTGCAATCACATTTACACGAGCACGAGCACGGGGGCGGCTTTGACATTTATTACCCTGTCCCCGATCATTGACAACCTTGTATGCGCGAGCGTATTGCTCATGCGCCGACTTTACTCATAATTAATCGTGTTGGTCGGAAACTCATAACTTTGCCATGTCTTCCTGGTATGATTTAATGAAGTAATTGAGTTAGTCAATAACACGGTTGCGCAATTTGATTATCAAGAAGCATACGAGCATGCGCATGCAAGAGCAGGTTGACGAATCCGCAAACGCAGGCAAACTAACGAACCAGCTTTTCTCGCTAGTTATTCCGGTTTACAAAAACGAAAGCTCGCTGACGGCGCTGTTGGCGGCTTTAACCGAAGTCAAACAGCAAATGGGCGGAGGTTTCGAGGCGGTGTTTGTTATAGACGGCAGCCCAGATCGCTGCTTTGAGATACTGGCCGAAGCCTTGCCGCAAGCTGAGTTTGATTCACAGTTGATTCTTTTAAGTCGTAATTATGGTTCCTTTCAGGCAATTACCGCTGGCCTCTCGAGTGCGCGAGGTGCTTACATGGGGGTGATTGCGGCGGACTTGCAAGAACCGCCGGAATTAGTGTTGAGCTTTCGACAAATGCTGCTGACTGAGAAATATGACGTAGTGGTTGGCACACGCGCCAAGCGTGCCGACCCATGGTTGAAAAGATTGTTTTCATTTATTTTTTGGCGTACATATCGCTTGCTTGTGCAAAAAGACGTGCCGCCGAGGGGGGTGGATGTGTTCGCGTGTACGCGCGCGTTCGCCGCCCAGTTGTTGGCGCTCAAAGAACGAAACACCACCTTGGTCGGCTTGATTTTCTGGCTGGGTTATCGGCGCGGCGAAGTCAGTTATGAGCGCCGCGCGCGCCAGCACGGCGTGAGTGCCTGGAGCTTTCAACGCCGCTTGCGCTATTTGCTGGATAGCACGTTTGCCTTTTCAGACTTGCCCGTGCGGATGATGAGCTTGATCGGATTATCGGGCATGGGTTTATCGCTGGCTCTTGGCATGATTATTTTGTTGGCACGGCTATTAGGCTGGATTGAAGTTCCCGGTTACACCGCTACGGCTTTATTGGTGATATTTTTTGGTGGCTTAAATTCACTCGGTATTGGGCTGATTGGCGAATATGTCTGGCGCACGTTTGAAAACACTAAAGGCCGCCCTAACTTTTTGATCGCGCAGCAACAGGAATATCAAGCTGTGACGCGCAAGTAACTCGTAGTTTCATGCAATCACAGGAAAATTATTTCAAACATCCGCAGGCTTTGGTGGAATCCGCACGCGTCGGAGCGGGCACGCGCGTGTGGGCGTTTGCCCACATTTTACCGGAAGCTGTGATCGGCCAGGATTGCAACGTTTGCGATCACGTCTTTATCGAAAACGACGTGCGTATAGGAGACCGTGTTACGATTAAATGCGGTGTTCAGTTATGGGATGGCGTTACGCTCGAAGACGACGTGTTTGTCGGCCCAAATGCGACTTTCACTAATGACCCATATCCGCGCAGCAAGCAATATCTTGCCAACGTAGCGCGCACCGTGGTACGCGCGGGCGCGACCATTGGCGCGAATGCAACGATTTTGCCCGGGCTGAACATCGGCAGGCGCGCCTTGGTCGGAGCCGGATCTGTAGTGACACACGATGTTCCGCCCTACGCCAAAGTGATCGGCAATCCGGCGCAAATCACTGGCTACGTTGATTCGCCGTACTCCGCCGCGCAAACAATAAAAGAGGAACACACTAAAGAGTTGTCGCTGAAAACTTCGCAGGTCAAAGGCGTTTCACTTTATCAAATGCCGATCATCGCTGACTTGCGTGGGGGACTGTCGGTCGGCGAAATCGAAAAAAACCTGCCTTTTGCGCCGTTGCGTTACTTCGTGGTTTTCGACGTGCCGAGCCGAGAAGTGCGCGGCGAACACGCCCACAGAGAGTTGCATCAGTTTCTGGTTTGCTTGAAAGGGGATTGTTGTTTGGTCGTAGATGATGGAACGCGCCGCGAAGAGATATTACTCAATAGCCCGGCGATCGGCGTGCATTTAGCGCCGCTCGTCTGGGGCATTCAATATAAATTTTCTCCTGATGCTTTGCTGTTAGTCCTGGCATCGCATAAATATGACGCCGATGATTACATCCGCAACTATGACGAATTTGAGCGCACCGTTATCCAACAACGCATTCCTTCGTAAGCCATGATCCAGGCTTATCTGAAGAAGGTGAAAACTTGTCGTTGGCATTTTCCGTTCACCGATCATTTGGAAAATCAATCAAACTCAAAACACGTTGTTAGATTAACGCACATCGAATATCTGTGATTTGTAGGCATTTATGGATTTGAAAAATAAGCCTGTGTTAGTGCTAGGAGCAAGCGGCTTCATCGGCTCACACTTAACTAAGGCTTTGCTCAAAAGTAATTACAGGGTCAGGGCTTTTAGCCGTCGCTTCGACATTGCTCAAAAAAAGGAGTTGGAAAAACTCGGCACCCTAGAAGTCATCGAGGGGTCGGTCTTTGATGAGCAAGCCTTGCAACAGGCACTGACGGGCATTTCGCTGGTGATTAATCTTGTTACGTTTTCAATTCCCAGCACTTCTCCCTATTCATTGCAAAGCGAATTGAATACGACGTTACAGTCTTTGAATTTATTGCTATCGTTGATGGCTAAATGTCAGGTGAAAAAACTGATTTTCCCCTCTTCTGGCGGAACCATTTATGGCAACAGCGAATTTCGTCTGGTGAGCGAGCGTGACCGAACGGCACCGCTCTCGAGCTATGGAATGGGAAAGCTGCTTTGCGAGGAAATGATCGGCTTTCATCACCGAACTTTAGGACTGGATTATCTCATCCTACGGATTTCCAATCCTTACGGCGCAGGAAGAATTCGGCGCGTTTCACAAGGCGTGATTGACGTTTTTTTAGAAAAAGTCAAAGCCGGACAGCCCTTGAGTATCTGGGCAAGCGCCGATACTGTCAGGGACTATATTTTTATTGATGACTTAACGGATGTTACTCTTCGCTTAATAGACTTGGACATTAGCGAATCGGTCACTCTGAATATCGGCAGTGGGATAGGGACGAGTCTGCAAGATATTCTTTTGATGATCAATAAAGTAACAGGTTTAGAGACTAAGCACAGTTATGAAACCAGGAATGTCCCCGGCGTCCCCTACAATGTTTTAGATATTCAACGATTGCAGGATTTAACCGGGTGGAAGCCGACGTACGACCTTGAAAGCGGAATCCAGGAGGCTTGGAACCGCAAGCAGGAAAGCATCTAATCGTTAAATTAGCAGTTAAATTAGTAAGTTATTCGAAGCAACCAAAATGCATACGTTGTCAGTCATAGTTCCAGTTTATAATAGCGCGAAAATACTACCGCAACTCGTGCAGCGACTGGGGAAGGTCAAAGCAGATAATCGGTGGCTGCTTGAACTCATTCTGATCAACGACGGGAGCAAGGATGATAGCTGGAGTGTGATTGGCGACTTGGCAGAGCATTACCCATGGATACATGGAATTAACTTGATGCGCAATTACGGCCAGCATAACGCACTGCTCTGCGGCATTCGTCAGGCTAAAAACGAAATTATCATCACGATGGATGATGACTTACAGCATCCGCCGGAAGAAATTCCTAAGCTGTTGAGCGAGTTAGACAAGGGATTTGATGTGGTTTATGGCACTCCGCAAAAAGAACAACATGGTTTCTGGCGCGATACGGCCTCGCAATCCACCAAACTCGTACTTCAAAGCGCGATGGGGGCCGACGTTGCCAGAAGCATTACTTCTTTTCGCGCTTTTCGCTCTTCGCTCCGCGAAGCCTTCGCCAGTTATTCAGGGTCATATGTCTTTCTTGACGCACTCTTAACCTGGGGCACCACCCGTTTCTCCGCCTTGCCCGTCCGACACGACCCAAGAGAAAGTGGAATGTCGAACTACAATTTTCGAAAATTGATCGTGCACGCCCTGAATATGATTACAGGCTTTAGCGTGCTGCCGCTACAAATTTCCAGTCTGATCGGATTTGCGTTTACCCTTATTGGCTTTGTTTTGTTGACTTACGTTGGTTTTCGCGCTCTTACGCAAAGCTCGGAACTCTGGGGATTTTACGTGCTGGCGGCGATGATTACTATTTTTGCCGGTGCCCAGCTTTTTGCGCTAGGCATCATTGGTGAATATCTTGCTCGAATGCATTTTCGCATGATGGAACGCCCAACGTACACGATTCGACAACGTCTCCAGAAATCAGAAAAACCTAACATCTCATAATCACAAAGTATTTACATGACTCGTTGGACGACACAACATCTTATTATCTTGCTAAACGCTTTCGTTTTGGTGCTAAGCCAACTAATGTTCAAGCAAGGCATGAAGCAAGGCGGTACCGTCTCACTTACCAGCGTGGCCAACGTCGCGTCGCTATTGTTATTCGTCTTAACAACGCCAAAAATTTTAATCGGATTAAGCCTTAGCGGTATCAGTATGATTCTTTGGCTAACCGCGCTATCGCGCTTCGAATTGAGCTATGCACTACCTGTACTCAGCGGCGTTTACTACATACTTGCTTTATTAATGTCCTACTTGGTTCTAAATGAGCCGATTAATTTATGGCGCTGGGCCGGCACCGCAGTTATCGCTCTTGGAATCGCGCTCCTAGCTCATGGAGGTTAAGGGTTAAGTTATGGCAGCAAGAAAGCACCCAACTCAAGTCTATGCACCTTGACGCTTGCGAGTGCCGATTATCCCTTGAAGTTGTGATAACCGGTCAACCGCCCACACATCCCCAAACCTGACAAAATTATGATTAAAAATTTTATTGGTAGAATGCAGCAAGTTTTGGGGGTTGTCCACACACAACTCGAAGCCACTGCGCAACTGAAACTCCCACACGTTAAGAGCTCTTTCAATTTTCCGCTTAGTTTTTTTGAAAGGCAACATTATCTTAAAGTCCAGCGATGTCTAGACGACAAAAATATTGTCGTTTTAGACATTGGCGCAAGCGTTGGGCGCTTTGCGACTGCAATGGCTAAGTTCAAGAACGTAAGCACGGTATATGCGTTTGAACCGCTTCCTGATATCTATGAGAAGCTCGCCAAACAAACTCAAAATTTCCCTTCTATCAAAACATTCAACGTAGCGCTCGGTGAGAAGAGCGATACTATCAGCTTTCATCGAAATGCTTATTCGCCATCAAGCTCGTTATTACCCATGACGGACTTGCACAAGATGGAATTTCCGTTCACTAAACGCTCGTCTGAGCAACCAGTCCGGGTCGTTCGGCTCAACGAGTTTGCCAAAGAAAACAACCTCGCCGCACCATACCTAATCAAAATAGATGTTCAAGGGTATGAAGATAAAGTACTCCAAGGCGGTGCTGATTTCGTGAGGCAAGGTCGCTATTGCATAATCGAAATAAGCCTAGAACCTTTATACGAAGGGTCTCCAACTTTTAACGATTTATATCTTCACCTGCATGAGCTAGGCTTTACTTTTATTGGTATATTGGATTATTTAACAGGAAAAGTCGGCAACATTTTACAGATTGATGGGTTGTTCGAGCGTAAGGACTATTCGCGTCAATAAAACCTAAATGATCCGTCAGCCCAAAGTTGTCAAAGTCAACAGGCTGGCCTATTGCTGTACTCCAGCATATAAGTTTTATCTCCCCATACTAGTTGCGGGTTTACTAAATTATGACGAATCATATTCGGAATTGCCCTGCTTGCGTTGCTAGCAGAGCAGAATCTTTCCTTCTAACAAGTCAGCAATCGGCAAATGGAAACTTATACAGAGTCGTCTTTTGCACTCAGTGTAACCTTAAGTATACCAACCCTTTGCCCTCCGATGAAGAACTGGGATTACTATACGGAGAAGAATTCTATCAAAAACCCGCCTCGCAAGCGCTCAGCTTTGATTATGTACGTTCTTTTGTTTACCGTCTATGGGCCGGACAGCGGCGTGGTGCCTTGCTCGGGCGAACTGCTGGCAAAGCGCTAGACGTTGGATGTGGCGATGGTGAGTTTCTAGCATCACTCAAGTCTAATCAATGGGATACCTATGGATTAGAGTTTTCTGCTGCGGCTTGCGCCCTTGCTAGAAGTAAAGGCATAAATGTAGAACAAGTTGATTTAATCAATTCTGACTTCCCTAGTTATTTTTTCGATGTTGTTACAATGTGGCATGTGCTTGAACATCTATCAGACCCTCTATCTGCTTTGCATAAAGCTAAAAAGATATTAAAAGATGACGGGTTGTTAGTCATCGAAGTCCCCAATAGCGACTGTTTAACTTTTCATCTTTTCAAAACGCACTGGACGCCTCTTGGTATTCCTTGGCACTTTCAACACTTTACCCCAAAAACTCTCTCGTCAATCTTAAGCACTGCCGGGTTTACCGTTACTCGCCGACAAAATTTTCATCTTTTTGATTTTGTTTTAACATTTAGCAGCTTGATGAATTGGCTGGATATACTAAAAAGACAAGAAACATCTAACCCAAACGGGCATAGCCTCTTCGCAGATTTTTCTCAAGCGGGTAACACCAGAAAGCTATTTTTCATGGCACTAGGAATAGCATTGCTCCCCGTCTGCTTGTTATACTTAACAATTACAGTTTTATTGACAGGCAATAGCGAGACCGTGACATTAACCTGCCAAAAAGTATCGGGAGAAATAACTGAGTCAGAGAAGACGAGATAGCTCACATTCTCTCTAAATCTTAACGCTTCATCAATATCGCGCGCCGACGAATCTTGTCTCACAGGTTGCGTGACCATTTTTTGGAACTCATTTCTTTTTTCTTACAAGTAGGGTTATCTATGCCTGCAACAAACCCAAACGCAACAGCCCGACCAGTATTTTCTATTATTACGCCTGTTTACAACGGCGAGAATAAGATAGAGAAAACCATCTCCTCTGTACTCTCACAAGACGCAGACCTTTTCGAGTACATCATACTGGATGGCGGCTCTACGGATAAAACCAATGAAATACTTAAAAAATACGGCGATGCTTTAAAGATTTTCTTTGGGCCTGATAAGGGCGTTTACGACGCAATGAACAAGGGAATCGCCTTAAGCTCTGGACGGTATTTATATTTTCTTGGCGCAGGCGATACATTACAAACAGGCATTCTGCGCGAGGCAGCCAAGGGATTGCCTCAGCACGATCTGGCTTTTGTATACGGAAATGTCTGTCGGCCAGGGTCGGCGACTAGGTATCACGGCCAAATTAGCAGTTTATGGCTGGGGATGGTTTATAATATATGCCATCAGTCTATTTTCTATGGCCGTGAGGTATTTGAACTTTTAGGTGACTATGATATTCGATATAGACTTTTGGCAGATTATGTAATGAACATCAAATGTTTCGGCTCAGATAAAATAGAAAAGAAATATCTAGATGTTGTGGTAGCAGAATATGAAGGTAGCGGAATGAGCCACAATAACGAAGACTGGGACTTTGTAAGGGACTTTCCGTCTTTAGTCAAAAATAACCTGCGCGTAAGCAATAACGAATATATCAATAGTGTATTTCATTTCCTCTCATCGTTAAAGGTCAAAGGGCCATTTCGAAAGTTACGATTTTATTTATACTCATTATACTTTATTGTAGGCCGCGTTCTTTCTGCCAAGCGAACTTCGGTGATTTGATTGTTTTTTGCTCTCTGGGAATTGCCTGGGTAGTTCTACATGAGTCGTGGAGAAATTCTTTTTTCGTAAGAAATCTTGGGTTTCGGGACATCTGGTTATAATAACCAAAAAACTTCTGCCCTCGCCTCTGAAAAAGCATTCTGCCCTAACACTGACGGCCAGCCAGAAAGCAGGTAGTAGAAGGCAACATTGGCGTACATTCGCAAAAAGAGCATCGCTTTAATTTGTCATGTCTGTAACAATACCTTCAGTGATTTGAAA
>JABFSD010000438.1 GCA_013140935.1 Acidobacteriota bacterium | reverse complement strand
ATCTGTTTTCGGACAGGCCGATCCTGCCGCTGCGGTAAGAGCAATTCTCGCGGCGGCGCAACAGGCTGATTACTTATCAACCTAAACCTACTGTGGAGTTTGTCATGATGAAACGTTTAATTCCCATTTCGCTGGCGTTGCTGTTATTGGGCGCTTGCGGTGGCAAAGACAAGGTCAAAAACGATAACGCTTACACGCCGGGCCGCGACAAGGAACTTTACGAACAGGCCGAGACCAAACTCAAAAAAGGCCGTTACGACGAAGCGCGGCTGCTTTATAACGTCGTCATCACGACTTACGCCGACAGCGAATATCTGCCGCTCGCCAAACTTTCCATCGCCGATTCGTTTTACCTCGAAGGCGGTTCGAGCAACCTCGAACAAGCCATCGGCGGATATAAAGACTTCGCGCAATACTTCCCTACGCACCCGCTGGCGTGCGCCGTCAAACTCAAAATCGCGCATTCACACATGCGCCAGATGAACGCTTACAACCGCGACTGGACGCCTGCGAAAAAAGCCGAGTTCCAACTCAAGGCCACTGAAATCAGTTGCAGGCAATCGCCACTGGCACCGCAAATCGCGCAAAACCTGGGCGAAGTGCAACAGATTCTCGGCTTGCACGAACGCGACATCGCCAATTTTTATATGGGCAATCGTCAGGCTTACAAAGCCGCCGAAGGCCGCTGGCGCGACATCGTGGCGAACTATCCTTCGTTCACTTATCGTGACGAAGCTCTTTTCAAACTCGGCGTCGCCTTGATCGAACAGGAACAGCCCGAAGAAGCCGCGCAATTTTTCAGCCAACTGGTGGCCGATATTCCGTTGAGCGAATTCGTCCCCGAGGCCAAGAAATATCTCGAAAAACTCGGCAAGCCGATTCCCGAACCGAGTGCTATTGGCAAAGCCAACGCCGCACCTGATCGCCCCGGTCGCGTAGGCCGCGCGAAACTCATTCTCGGCATGAACGATCTCGAAATTTCAAAAGACGGCGTGCTGGTTAGCCGCGAAGGCGATGCCAAAGACGAAGCCGCCGAACAATTGCAAAAACCGCGCGAAGCCATCGGCGGTGTCGGCTCCGTACGCGCCAATACCAAAACGCCCGTGACGACGCCGCAAGCCGAGGCTGCGCCAGTTCCAGCGGCGAACGCGGTTGAGAATAAAGAAGCAAAACCAGCGGCAACCCCCGCAGGCAAAGACGACAAGAAGAAAAAGAAAAAAGGCGGCATCGCAGGCATTTTCAAATAAATCCCCGGGTACACAGGCTTTCTCAACAAAGACAAAAAGCGGACGCGACCAACGTCCGCTTTTTGTCTTTTTGCATTTGTGATAAAACGTCGCGCGTTACTGATCCACTAAGACCCGAACCCATGACCAACAAGGAGCAACCGTCGTGAGTCACAAGATTCTGCTTGCCGATGACAGCGTAACGGTGCAAAAAATCGTCACCCTCACGTTTTCCGACGAAGGCGTAGATGTCGTTCCCGTCAACAACGGCGATGAAGCCATCCGGCGTTTGCAATCCTTGCGTCCGGCCTTAGTGATGGCCGATGTTTCGATTCCCGGCAAGAACGGCTACGAAATCTGCGCGTTCGTCAAAAGCCATCCTGAGCTCAAACACATCCCGGTAATCCTGCTCGTGCCGGCCTTTGAACCCTTTGACGAAGAACGCGCCGCGCGCGCTGGGGCCGACCATCATCTGACCAAGCCGTTTCAATCTATTCGCACACTGATCGCTACGGTAAAAAGTTTGATCGAACCCGAAGCGCGGGGCGCTGAAACGATTGACATCGAATGGCCTACGACGAATCCCCCCATCCCGAACAGAACGCTACGCGACACCGGCGACATTCTCGAAGAAGCTCTGGCGCAAAACGACGACGCCGTACTCTCGACCAAAGAACCGGACACTGGCGACCTCGCTGACGATGTCACCGAAAAGTTGCCGCCGCCCGAACCTTTCGCGCCCCGCGACACCGCCAAATTGTCCGTCGCCGAAGCCGCGCCAGCCAGTTTCACTTCGCCTTGGGCCTCGCAGTGGGCCTCGCAATGGGAAGATGACATTCTCGAACTCGACGACGTGCTGATGCCGCTCGCGCCGGCGCTGGTCGTTAAGCCGGTTCCCGCGCCGGTCACGATAATGAATACGTCAGGCTCGATCACGCAATCGGTGAAAGTCACGGCGCTCGAAACCGTCACGACCATTCCGCCCGGCGTAATTGACGACATCGTCAATCGCGTCGCCGCCCAGGTCACCGCGCAAATCTCGCAACAGTTGCAACAGTTCGCCACGCGTCTGTCTCAAGACATCTCACGAGACATCATCGCGCAACTCAACAGCCCCCGCGCGAACCTGACGATGCCGACGACGACCTCCCGACGCGATACCGACTCACTGCTTGACCTCTAGGTTTTATATCGTTATCGCCGCCAACGCATTGACCCCATAGAGAAGCGATTGTTAGACTGCGCCCGCTTGAGGACGTAGCGCATTTCTCGGCTTCGTGCCTTCAGCTTCTCAAGTGCCCCGACGACGGATTGACTCACGACCCCGAAATTCAAGCTCGTATCCCAGCGAGCTGCTCGATTCCCTAACTTCATACGCCGTTTAGCGAACCGGCAGCAGTAAACGTAATCGCGCGCGGGAAACATTCCTGCTGCGCCTACAACCACGGACACTCCGCACATGAATCACTTCCCCCAAGAAGCGGCTTATCCGCCTGCGCCGCCGCCGCCGCCGCCACCACCACCGCCGATCATCGGTGGACGTTATCGGTTGGCTTCCAAAC
>JABFSD010000903.1 GCA_013140935.1 Acidobacteriota bacterium | reverse complement strand
GCATTGTCTGACACGTGCTTGCGGCGCGCTCAAACGGGAAGAGATGCGTTCGCTCATCCTAGATTTGCGGCGCAATCCGGGCGGATTGTTAAGGCAGGCGATTGAGGTTGCTGAAATCTTTTTGCCGCGCGGCACTGAAATCGTTTCGGTCAAAGACGCGCGCGCGCGCCGCAAGCACGTGTCAGACAATGCGACGCCTGAAAACCTGCCGCTCGTCGTACTGATTGACGGCGATTCGGCTTCGGCCTCAGAGATCGTCGCTGGTGCAATGCAAGATCAGGATCGCGGCTGGATTGTCGGCGAACCGAGTTTCGGCAAGGGCTTGGTGCAAACGGTGTTTCCCTTGCCCGCAGGCACGGGGTTGATGCTAACCACCGCCAAATATTTCACGGCGAGCGGACGCTCGATTCAGCGCGAATATGGTGGGCTGAGTTTTTATGATTATTACGCCGAACGTCGGGGCGGACTCAATCACAAGCCGGTTGCCACGCCTACCGGCCAGACGTTTTTCACACCGACGCATCGTGCCTTGTCCAGCGGCGGAGGCATCACCCCCGACAAGCTCGCAGAGGCAGTCGAACCCGATTACCGCTTGCGCGACGCCTGCTTTGAATTCGCCCGCCAACTCGTAGCAGGCATCCGGCCTGAGTATGCCGCCTATAAAATCGCGCAAACCACTTATGGTTACAACTTGCGCGGCACTGAGTTTTCTATCCACGACGACATTCTCACGGCCTTCCGCGATTATCTGCGCGCGACGCCTGCGTGGCGAACGTATGAAGCGCGCCTCACCGCTCAACCCGAAACCTTACGCCGTCGCTTGCGCGCTGAACTGATGACGGCGGCTTACGGCCTAGAAGTCGGCGAACGTTTCCTGCTCGAAAGCGATCAGCAAGTGTTGGCCGCCCTCGCCGAAATGCCGCAAGCCCGTTCGTTGCTCGAACGCGCGCGGTTGAATAACGCGGTGGTGAACGAAGGTTCCGCGACCCGGCAATGACCTTACTCCCTAGCTTGATTTGACCCCTTAAAAAACGCATCATTGCTGCGACTTACACAGAAGCATTACCAACACGACATCCGCACCGATTAGCGCAAAAACATTCGATTTCTTTCTGCATGAATCCTTTCATTCGCGCCGTTTCCCAACTACAAGAGGTCACCTTGCTCGTGTGGCGCGTCTTGCGCGGCCTGACCAAAACACCGCGTTACGCCCCCGAAATGCTGCGGCAAATGGACGTACTCGGCGTCGGCAGTCTGGCAATCATCACGCTCACCGGTTTTTTCACCGGTGCCGTGTTGGCGCTCAATTCGGCGAATACGCTGCAAAAATTCGGTGTGCAAAGCGTCACCGGTCAGTTGGTCATCACCAGTCTGATTCGTGAACTCGGCCCGGTGCTGACCTGCCTGATGCTCGCCGGACGCGTCGGTTCAGGCATCGCGGCGGAACTGGGTTCGATGCTGGTGAGCGAACAAATTGATGCGATGCGCGCCTTAGGCACTGACCCGATCAAGAAACTGGTTACGCCGCGCATCATCGCACTCGTGACCATGGCTCCGGCACTCACCGTTATTTGTAACTTGGTCGGTACGTTAGGCGGCATGCTGATGGCGGTTTCGATCTTGCATCAACCTTCGTCGGTCTATCTGTCATCCGCCAAAACCGCGATTACCTTAAACGAAATCGTGGCGGGATTGATTAAACCCACCGTCTTCGGTTTTCTGATTGCGGTGATCGGCTGTTATAAAGGAATGAGTACGACCGGCGGCACCGTAGGCGTCGGCCTCGCTACTACGCAATCCGTGGTGTTGTCTTCAATTATGATTATTGCGGCTGATTTTTTGTTATCCAAGTTATTATTGACGACCTTGTTAGCGCAGTAATGCTTGAGAGTTTTTCGTTATGCCCAACGTGCGCAACCGTTTTCTCAACGCTATCGAATTCCGTGACGTATATCTCGCTTACGGCGACCGGGTGATTCTCAACCATGTGAGTTTCAACGTGCGCTTCGGCGAATCGAAAATCGTGATGGGCGGGTCGGGCACCGGCAAGTCTACGATTTGTCGCTTGGTGTTGGGACTGATTAAACCTGACGACGGGCAAATTTTCGTAGATGGTGAAGACATCACGAAAATGCGCGAAGAAGAATTAATGCAGGTGCGGCAAAAAATCGGGATGGTCTTTCAGGAAGGCGCGCTGTTCGATAGCTTGTCGGTTTTTGACAACATCGCTTATCGCTTGCGCGAGCAACGCCGACCTGAAGACGAAATCGAGCAAGTCGTAACTCGTATGTTACGTTTCGTTGACCTCGAGCAGGCGCTTGACAAGATGCCCAATCAGCTTTCTGGCGGCATGCGCCGTCGCGTAGGCATCGCCCGCGCGCTGGTCGGCAGCCCCAAAATTATTCTTTACGACGAACCGACGGCCGGGCTTGACCCAATCACGGCGCGCACCATCAATGAATTGGCGCTCAAGTTACGCGACCTCGAAGACGTATCTTCGATTTTTGTTACCCATCGTTTGCAAGACATTGAGGTGCTCGCCAACGAATACGTCGTGCGCGACGACCGGGGCAACCTGGTTTTCAAAAAAGAAGACGATACGCTGTGCCTGATTAACACCGAATTTTTGATGTTAAAAGACGGGCACATCATTTTCAGCGGCTCTGACGAATAGATGCGTCTGGCTGACAACGAATACATTAAACGTTTCCTGAGTTAGTTATTTTCGGAGGGATGTTATGCCACAAAATACGACACCTGGATTATCGCAATTGCGTGTGGGGTTGTTAGTCC
>JABFSD010000589.1 GCA_013140935.1 Acidobacteriota bacterium | reverse complement strand
TCGTGTAGCTCAACAATTCGCCCGCCGCGAAATTCGGCAGGTTGGGCGGTTGGCTTTGTACGCCCGTGACTTGTTTGACGACCGTCACAGCGGATTGCGCACTGATGGTCGTAGTTGCCGGTGCGGACGTGTTATTCGCCGTCGCGCCGTTTTCATTGGTCGTCGTCGAGACTCTGCCGGTGTTCGAGATCGAAGCCCCGCTGAAGTTCGCATCCACTTTCGCGACGATGGTGATCAGGTCGCTGCCGCCCACCGCCAGCGTGTTGCGCGTACACGTCACCGTGCCGTTTGTGCCGACCGTCGGCGTCGTGCAGGTATAAGCCGCCGGAGCGGTGACCGACACGAACGTCGTACCCGTCGGTAAAGCATCGGTCACGACGATGTTTTGCGCGTCGCTCGGCCCCGGCGTATTCGTCACCGTCAAGACGTAACTGACGTTTTGACCCGGCGCGATTGGCCCTGCTGGGGCCGTCTTCGTGATGGCGACATCGGCTTGCGCATTGACCAGCGTTTGCGTCGCGCCTTGCGTATTGTTCGCCGAATTCGGATCAGGCGTAGCGCCCGTGCCATAGGTGCCGATGTGCGCCGCGTTGGTGACGAGCGTGCCTTGCGGAACGCCCGCGCCTACGCTGACGGTGTAAGTGATCGTGGCAGTCGTACCGTTCGGCCACGGTGAAACAATCGGAGTGCAAGTGAGCGTGCCGCTCGCCACCGAGCAGTTAAACCCTGATTGCGGTGTCGTCACCGGATTGAGCGTAGTGTTCGCCGGAATCTGATCGGTGATGCGCACGCCCGTTGCATCGCTCGGCCCATTATTGCGGACGGTGATCGTATAAGTAATCGTGCCGCTGCCCGCGATGACCGGCCCCGGCGAAGCGGTCTTCGTCAGTTCGAGGTCGGCGTTCGGGCCAACCGCCGTCGTGGCGACCGCCGAGTTGTTGTTGGGGTTCGGATCATCCGTCGAAGGAACCGCCGCGACGTTGACCATGTTCATCAATGACGTGCCGGTGAAGCTCGACAAGACCCGCGCCGTGATCTTGATGGTTGCCATCGCGCCAGCCGGGAAGATGCCGGCCGTATTAGCGCACGACACCGTCAGTCCCACATTGGAGCAAGTGAAGACCGTACCGGTCACATCAGTCACAATCGTCGTCGCATCGAAGCCCGTCGGTAACGTATCAATCACCGAAGTGCCAGTAGTTTGTCCAACGATGGCGTTAGCCTGCGGCGAATCGCTGGGGCCGTTGTTCGTGACCTTGATCGTATAGGTTACGTTTTGTCCCGCCGTGACCGCTTCAGGCGTGGATTTCTTCGAGACCGTCAAATCGGTGCGGCGCACCGTGTTGATGTCGGCGGAAGAAGTAAGCGCCGGAACCGCATTGGTGGTCGCCGTCGCCGTCGCCGTATTGCGATTGGCCGCCAGCGCATTGCCTACCGCGATATTCGCGTTGAGCTTGGCGACTAAAGTCACAGTGCCCGTGCTGCCCGCCGGAACCGTTCCGCCCGGCAAGCAAGTAAGCGTCGTACCGGCAAATGTGCAAGCCGTACCCGACAAGATGCCGGTGCCGTTGAAGGACACGAAAGTCATGTTGGCAGGCAGCGTGTCTACCAAACCGGCGGCGCTCAAGATGCCGTCGCTCGGCCCGCTGTTGGCGAGCGTGATCGTATAGGCCACGTTGTCACCGGCTGCCACGGTTGCCGCCGGCGCAGGCGCGACGGTCTTGGTCAGCGTGACGTTCGAGAGGGCCGTGATGGTTTGCGTTACGGTTTCGTTATTGTTCGTCGTGTCGGGGTCGGTCGTGCCAGGCGCGCGCACCTGACCGGTGTTGCTGATGACACCCACAAAACCAGGATTGACCTTGACGACGATGGTGACAACAACCGGGCCGCCGCCTGCCGGCAGCAAGCTGCGCGTGCAGGAAACCTGTCCGGTACCGCCTACGCTCGGCGTCGAGCAAACCAGGTTCGCTCCTGAAGTGGCCGACACGAACGTCGTGTTTGCCGGAATGTCGTCAGAGATGACGACATTGGGCGCATCGCTCGGCCCGTTGTTGGTGACCGAAAGCGTATAAGTGAGCGTGCTGCCTGACGTAGTGTCAGCCGGGTCGCTCTTATCCATTACCAGATCGGCATTGGTGCGGACGCGCGTGCTGGTCGGCAGGCTCGTGTTATTTGACGGATTCGGATCAGGCGTCGTGCTGGCACCAGTCGAGGCGATGTTGGCCTGATTAGCGATCAACGTGCCTTCGGCTACGTCGGCGCGCACGCGCGCTTGATAAGTGATCGTACCGTTCGAGACCGTCAGCGGATTGGCATTGGCGGTGCAGGTAATCAGCGTGCCCGGCGTGGGCGCAGCGCCATTACAACTAAAGCCCGTTGCCGTAATCGTTCCCACCGCAATCAGATTGGCAGGAATGAAGTCGGTGATTTCTACGTTATTGGCCGAGCCTGGGCCGGCGTTACGCCAAGCCAGCGTGTAAGTGATCGTATCGCCCACCGCCGTGCTGCCTGCAATAACTGAAGCCGGAGAAGAAGTCTTGACGATTTGCAGATCGGCGCTCGCTTGTCCGGTCGTGCTGGTCGTCGAAGTGTTGTTGCCGCTTACCGGATCAGTAATCGGCGCGTTGGGTGCCACCGTCGCCACCGCGACAGAAGCAGTGTTCGTGATTGTAGTATTGGCCGGTACGTTGGCGTTGACCGTAGCGTTGATCGTGATCGTCGCCGATTGGCCCGGAGCCAGCGCCGCGCCGTTTGTACAAACCACGGCTGCCACGCCGTTGGCCGTGCAGGTGAATCCGCCCGAACCGCTGATTACATTGCTCACGTGCGTGAGATTGCTGTTGAGCGTGTCGCTGAACGTGACTTCGCCCGCCGCCGCCGAACTGGGGCCGTTGTTGCTGACAACCAGCGTGTAGCTGATCGCTTGCGCAGCCGTCACGACCGCAGGACCGACTTTGGTTACCGCGATGTCGGCCTGACGATTCAGCACGGTTTGAACATTCGTGATGGAATCATTCGCCGTCGCGCCGCCTTGGGGCGAAGTCGTCACAATCGTCGCCGCTGCATTCGTGATGTTGGCGAGCGTCGTGGCCGGCGCTACGTTGACGACAATAGTGATAGAGGCCGTCGTGCCCGAAGCCAGCGTGCTGCCCGGAGGCGCGCAACTGATCGCGCCCGTGCCGCCTACCGTCGGTGTCGTGCAGGTGTAACCCACCGGCGCACTCACCGAAACGAAGGTCGTGCCCGGCGGCGTTGTGTCGGTAATCGTCACACCCGCTGCCGTACTCGGCCCGTTGTTGGCGAAGGTCAGCAAATAAGTCAGATTTTGTCCCGCGATAACGGGATCGGGGGAATCCACTTTCGAGAGCATCGCTACGTCGGCGATGACGTTGACCGCAGTGGTTTCTGTGCTGTTGTTGTTGCCGCCGACACTATCCGACGTTGATGAAGCGATCAACGCCGTGTTGTTGACGCTCGCTCCCGTGAAGCCCGGATTGACTCGTAAGGTCACGAAGATGTCTTGATTGCCCGAACCGGCAGGCAGCGTGGCGCGCGTACAACTCACGGTGCCTGTCGCACCCGCCGCCGGGGTCGTGCAAGCAAATCCACTCGTGCCGACGTTGATCGAAACGAACGTGGTATTGACGTTCAACACGTCGGTGATCGTGACGTTTTGTGCATCGCTGACGCCGTTGTTGCGGGCGCGCAAACGATAAGTGACCGTGTCGCCCGCCGTGACCGGGTCAGGGCCAGCGCCCGCGACGTTATCAGCCTTGCCGATGAATAAATCAGCATCGGCGACGACCAGCGTTTGTGTCGGGCCTTGCGTGTTGTTTGAAGTGTTCGGATCAGCCGTTGCGATAGGCAGTGCGCCGCCGCCCAGCGAAGTGATGTTGGCGGTGTTCGTCACAATCGTACCCGGCGGGGTATTGGCCGCGACTTGCACGGTATACATAAACGTCGCCGCCGGTTGCGAAGCGCCCAGCGTCTGATTCAACGCCGTGGGATTGCAGGTGATTTTGCCACCCGTGGTTGGCCCGGCGGGCGTGATGGTGCAAGCCCAGCCTGCCGGAGCCGTGACCGCGCCGACCAAACTGGTGTTGGCTGGAATGAAGTCGGTCAACGTTACGCCTGTCGCATCGCTCGGCCCGTTGTTGCTCACCACAATCGTGTAAGTGATCTGTCCGGCTGCGCCCGCACCGCCCGCGAGTACCTGATTGTCTGCGCCCGCGTCCGCCGTCTTGGTCAACATCAAGTCAGCCGTCGTCGCCGAAATCGGCGTCACTTTGGTGGCGCTGTTGTTGCCCGACACCGGATCGTTCGCGCCCGCATTCACAGTCGCCGTATTCGTGACCGTGCCCGTTGCATTAGACGCGACCAGTACGCGGAACGTGATCGTGGCTGTTTCGCCGGTAGTCACTGCGCCCGCCGCATTCACACAAGGGAACACGCCGCCTGCGCAGGTGAAATCAGGCGCGCCGACGAGATTGATGCTGCCCGCGACAAATGACGCATTGCCCGGCAAGGTTTCAGCGACCGTAACCGCGTTCACCGGCGCATCGCTCGGCCCGTTGTTGGTGACGCGCAAGGTATAGGTCAAGAGGCTGCCCGGCGCGACAGCATCGGGGGCGTCTTCTTTGGTGATCGCCAGATCGTGCGAAACGGCAACCGTCGTTGTGATAGGCGCAACCAACGTGTTGTTCGCGGGCGTGGGATCAGGGGTAGTGGCAGACGCAATGGTGGCGTTGTTCGAGATCAACGTGGCAGCCGCGACATTCGAATTAACACGCACCACCATCGTGATCGTTTCGGTCACGCCCGCCGGCAGCGTCGGCGCTGAACACACGACGACATTCGAGCAATTGCCAGAGAACACGCCCGTGCCGCTCACCGATACCAACGTGGTATTCGTGGGCACTGTGTCGGTGACGGTGACGGTTTGCGCATCGCTCGGGCCATTGTTCCGCACCGTGATGGTGTAGGTGATGTTGTTGCCCGCAAAGACCGGGTCAGGCACATCGGCTTTCGACACGACCTGTACGTCCGCCGCAGTGGTGGTCGTAGTGTCAAGTACCGCATCACGATTGCCGGTGGAGGGATCAGGCGTACTCGAACGCACGCTTCCTATATTCCTAATCGTGCTACCTGACGGTACGGAAGGATTGACCCGTACCATAACGTACACGTTTGCAGCTTCACCGGGATTCAGCGGAATGGAGCGCGTGCAAGCTACTTGGCCGGTGCCGCCGACAGAGGGTGTCGTGCAGCTAATAAAGGGGCCGGTATTCGCCGCGACAAACGTCGTATTCGCAGGAATGTGGTCGGTAATGAGGAGATCGGTGGCGGCGCTAGGTCCGCCCGTGTTGGTTGCGGTTAAAAGATAGGCGATCAAATCTCCCGCATTGACCGGGTTGTTGGCGATGGCAGGCAACACTACGAACGTCGGCGGAAACAGCGCTGGATCGACGCGCACTTTCGTCATCACCATATCGGCGGAAGTGTTGACCAGCGTTTGTGTCGGTGCTTGTGCATTGTTCGCCGTGTTCGGGTCAGGCGTAGCGTTCGCGCCATAAGTGCCGATGTTGGCCGTGTTGGTAATCAACGTGCCTGCCGGAACGCTCGCGCCGACGCTCACGGTATAAGTGATCGTCGCAGTGGAACCGCTCGGCCACGGCGTCGTGGTGGGAGTGCAGCTAAAGGGCGAACCGCCAATCGCGCCTACGCCGCCGCCTGTGCAGGTGAATCGCGCGCCGGTGGGCGCAACCGTCACCGTCGTAGTGGCCGGAACCTGATCTCTGACCTCGACGCCCGTTGCATTCGCCGGGCCGTTGTTACGGACGTTGATCGTATAAGTGATCGTGCCTGAACCAGCGATGACCGGGCCGGCACTGGCAGTCTTCGTCAATTCGAGATCGGCCACGGCGTTGCTCACGGTCGTGATGCGCGTCGCCGAATTGTTCGACGTATTAGGATCGCAAGGACTCGGATTCGGCCCTGGCGCAGGTACGCTGCAAGCCGTGGTCGCGGCTCCGCTCAACGAAGCGATATTCGTGATCGTACCCGGCACAGGCGTGAAGCCCGCCGCCACTTGCACCTGATAGCGGATGATATTCACTTCGCCCGGCGCGATTTCTGCGCCGTTGGCGCAACCGGCGTTCAGGCTGGCACAGGCCGCGAAAGCAGGAGCCTGGCTTACGTCCAGTGCACCTACGATTACGGCATCCGCCACCGCCGGATCAGCATCCGTAACCGTCAACTCACCGGCGAGTACGGAACTCGCGCCGTTGTTGACGATGCGCAGGGTGTAATTGATGAGTCCGCCCGGCGCGACGGCATCGGGGGAATCTTCTTTGGTGATCGTGACTTCGGTCTGGCGATTGACCGGCTGGCTCGAAGCGTCTGTGATGCCTGCGCCGTTCGCATTGCCCGGTGAGCCGCTTACGACGCGCGCGATGTTCGGTTGCGGCGAACTCGCGTTCGGATTGACCTTGAACGTGACCAGCATCGTTGCGGTCGCGCCCGCGGGGAAGTTGCCCGCCGTACAAGTGACGATGTAAGGCGCGCCATTGGTGCCTGCGCAATTTCCTGCCAATACGCCGGTGCCGACGACGCTCAGGAATTGGTATTGCGCCGTAGACCATTCATCCGTGACGACTACGGTGGAGGCGTCGGAGGGGCCGGTGTTGGTGACCGAGATCGTATACGTAACGTTGTCGCCCGCCACTACGAACGGCACGCTCGAAGTTTTGGCGATGGTGAAATCGGAGTATTGGTCTACGGTAGAAGTAATAGAGTCAGTGAAGTTGGAAAACGTTCCTGCTGAAAGCCAAGTTGCAACCGCATTGTTAGTCATCAACCCAAGGCTCGTGGGGGCAGGATTAACCCTCACGGTCACCGCGATGAGATCGGTTCCTGCCCCGGAAACAGGAATAATAGGGGCTGTGCAGGTAATCGTCCCGGTGCTGCCTACGGTAGGAGTCACACATTGAAACAGGTTGTTGACACTCTGATAGGAAACGAAATTCGCTTGTGGGGGGAGGGTGTCTATGAGGGTTACGTTCGTCGCATCACTGAAACTAGAACCTGGGGTATGCCCTACCACCAAAGTGTAAGTAAGCAGGTCGCCCGCAATCACTGTGGCTCCCGCGCCGCCTGAGCCATCGTCTTTATCAAGCGTCAATGCCACTTGCGTATTCACAACCGTGGTAGCAGCGGCGGTGTTGTTGCTCGGATTGGGGTCGGGCGAGGCGTTTCCAAATCCCACTAAACCATTTGTTGCTATAACGGCCAGGTTATTGATAAGCGTGCCATTGGGAATGTTTGGTCCGACCTCAAAAGTGTAGGTGATGTCAGCTTCACCGCCCGAGGGAATGGTGGAATTTGCGGCGGTAGCCTGACAAGTAAACGTGTTTAGCCCAGGAACGCAGGAACCTGTAACCGTTGGTGTTGACGGATCTGGAGTCCAAGTCACGACGTTGCCCACCAGCGAAGACCCAGGAAGATTGAAGGGCAACACGTCCAGAACCTGTACGCCCACCGCCGAATTGGGACCGTTGTTTCTGATATGTAAGGTGTAAGTGACTTGCCCGCTGGTAACACCGCCACCCGCTACGACGGTGGCGACAGAGGCCGTTTTCGTGATTTGCAAATCGGCGGGCGGACCGGCTGCTGGGGTAACGGTGTGCGTAACCGTTGCACCGGTAACGGGCGGATTAGGCGTGCCGTCGTTATCGTCATCCTGATAAACCGGGGTAAAGCTCAACGAGGTAACCGAGGTGGGATTTTGTACCTGCAAGACCAGCGTATAGTTCGTATTCGTGTTGGGGAGTAAAGCCAAACCGGTGCAATTTACGGCAGTCGCGGACGGCGCTCCGCAGGTCAGCGCGCCGACGCCACTGGCGTTCGCGCTCACGAACGTCGTGCCTGCCGGAATCGGCAAGGTAAGTACGGGATTCGTATCCGACGCAACCCCGCCAGCACCATTGGTCAGGTTGACCACGTAGGTTACGAAACTGCCTGACGCAAGCGTGCCTCCGCTGGCGGGCATGGAGATCGTGCTGACGGCTTCGTTGTTGTTCAAGGCAGCGGCGGGCGCGAACAGGCTCGTCATCTTCGCCGAAGCGCGTTGCCACCATGACGGCTGTTGGTTGGCGGCATCCAGTATCGCGCGGGCTTGGGGCGACAGTTTTTGTCTCACCGCTTCGGGAATCTGGGGCGTCTGTGACGTCGCTTTCGAAGCGGAGAAGAAGCTGATGCCTGCCATGCGGCTTACTGCTGGGATGGCAAGGCTGATGGCGACAAGCAAGCAGAGGGATGCAATGATCCGAGTAACGTGTGTGGAGTTTGATTTCATAGAGACCTTCTTACAAATAGCTGCAACGGCAATAAGCGTCGCCGGTGGTGGTTGCGTGAGCAATGCAATAAGGTTCGCGCATTCGCCTATCACAGTCACGACCGACAAAACGACTCAATGAGACAAGGTTGAGTAATAGACAGAGAAAGCGGCATACGTAATGCACGCTCAAGTTGGGGCACTCGCACCTCTCACCTGCGCCGATTCGTCAAAATGTTTTGTGTATCAGATAGAGTTGGAATGAAGGCTTTCGATGCTTTTTTTCCAGTGAAGCAAGTTTGTGAAGGGCCTTCGGTCCCGGTTCGCTCGTGTGTCGCTGAAAGCATCGTTGGTAAACGAGTCATTAGGCACTATGACTCATGAGGGCGTTCAGCAACGGGCGGGAATGTAAAGGGTGGGCATTATCCTGTCAACCCGGTCTGAGAAATTTTACCTACATCGCCATTTATTTTGTGAGGTATTTGGGCTTCTGGTGGGTGGCAAGACTTGATCCAGGCAAGTACAGCAACCTTTCCAGG
>JABFSD010000754.1 GCA_013140935.1 Acidobacteriota bacterium | reverse complement strand
TTGGCGCGATCTGATTCATTCAGCGTGAAGGGAACTAATGCAGGGCGCGGCGCTTCGATGCGCAATCCGAACTGACGCGCGATGCGATAGCCGAAATCGGTCGCGCCCATTTGCGGAATCGAAAGTCCGCCCGTAGCGATGACGATGGCGCGGCTCGTGTAACTGCCTTGATTGGTGGCGACCGTGAATCCGTCAGTCGTTTGGCTTACGGCCTGCACCTGACACGACGCGCGAATCGTGACGTGCGCGTCGCGGCATTCGTTGAGCAAGAGGTTTACGATTTGTTGCGCGCTGTCGTCGCAAAACAACTGACCGAGTTTCTTTTCGTGATAGCGAATGCCGTGGCGTTCGACGAGCGCGATGAAATCGTGGGGTTGATAACGGCTCAGGGCGGCTTTGTGAAAGTGTTGATTGGCCGAGAGGTAATTTTCAGGCGCGGCGTAAAGGTTGGTGAAATTGCAGCGTCCGCCGCCGCTGATCAAAATTTTCTTGCCGACTTGGGCGGCGTGTTCAATCAGGAGCACGCGGCGTCCGCGATGACCGGCGGTAAAAGCGCAGAACAAACCGGCTGCGCCTCCGCCGATGATGATTGCGTCGAAATGCATGCGGGCTACGTCTGGGCTATAACTGGGCCAACAAATAAAACTGCCCCGTCGGTTGCGGCACGCCGCCTTTCGGTTCGAGCGTAACCGCCGTCGCCGCCAGCGTTTCGGCATTCACATTCGCCGGCAAATTCAAACTGATCGTGGTTCTTCCGCGGGCGTCGGGACGAAAGACCGCCGCGCTCAATTTCGCGTCTTTGGTCACGTACCAAAGCTGATAGTCTTTATCGGAAGGCGGCGCGGGCAAATCATAAACCTGCAAGAGCCAGCGTTGTTGCGGCACGTCCCACACGATCTTGGCGCTGGCCTGTTGGGCCGTTACGCCTTTCATGGTGAGAATGCGATTGAGCGGCGCGAGTACCTGTTCGATTTGCGCCTGTTGTTCGGCTTTGACGGCGGCGACTTGTTGGGTGAGCGCGAGGTTCTCGCCGCGCAGCTTTTGATTTTGCCAATAGAAATACGCCGTACCGAAAGTCATCACCAACGCCGCTGCGGCTGCCAGCCATTGCATACGCGGACGCGCAAACACCGGTTGGGCGGCTCTGGGTTTGAAGGGCAACACCTTCGCCATCGTCACTGGCTCAATGGCTTCCAGCGTATTCATCAACCGGTCACGCAACGCCGCCGGAGCCGCCGGAGCAGAAAGCGCATAAGGCAACAGCGCCGCAATCTCGCGGAACTCGTCAGCCTCACGCCGTTCCGGCGGGGAAGCCTGTCGCAGGTAGCTCTCGATTTCGTGCGCCGTGGCGACGTCGAGTGCGCCCAGGGCATAAAACGGAATCAGTTCTTTTGCTTCATCAGTCGTCATCATTCTTCTTTAGGCGCCTGTAGTTGCCGTGCATCGGCTCGCCAACGCAGCGTCTACACCTCCTCCTTTCCTTACTGCTGCCCTTCCTGCTATGGGACATTACGTCGTCAAAAGGGGAATTAGATGTCTCGCCGCGCGGCTTTTTCGCTGCGCAGTAAACCACGTTACCGCCAAATCCTGCAAAGCCTTCCTGGACAAAGGCTTGCTCTGGGGCACCCACTTGACCGCGTTCCCTTGCCACAGATAATCAGCTTTCAATTTAACCAAACAGAACGGGGAGCGTTAGCGAACTGAGCTTGAGCATTCCGAATGGGGTCGGGTCAGCTAACAAATGAGTGGCGAAAAGGGTTTCTGCGGATAGCACGACAAGAGAATTTGTCACAAACACGGTGCTGGCAATGACGGCGTTCGGCCTCGCCATCGGCGTGGAAAAGCTGGTGTTAATGCCTTATCTCGGTCAGCGGATGAGCGCTGCGGCTTTCGGTGAACTGCTTTTGATCCGAAATTCGGTGTTAGTGCTGGCAAGCGGCGTTTTTGCAGGGCTTCACAACTTGTTGCTACGGCGGAATCTTGATTGGACAGGAGCGGAGAAGGTTAGGGCAGTGCGCAGTGCCGCATTGTTAGGTGCTGGTGTGACGAGCCTGATGCTATCTATCGCTCTTATGGCAGTTGCGTCCCGGCATTTAGGTTGGTTACAGCAGAACTATCTCAAGGTTGGTGTCTTTGGTCTTTGCGGAATAACGAATACGGTTTATTTTTTGCTGCAAACTTACTGGCGTATGCAGTTTCAGATGCGGTTATTTTATGGGATGCAAGCTGCCAATGGCCTCGCGCTATTGCTGGTCATCCCTTTTCACCAGTGGGGTGGAGAGCTAGGGGCTTACTCTGGGTGGTTATTGGCGAATCTCTGTTCATTAGGATTCACGCTGGTTTTCATCTGGCGGGAAGCAACATGGCACGTCGGTCAATGGATTGATCGGATTACCGTCAGTTTTATGTTTCGACAGATGTGGGTTTTCGTTTGGGGCGTAATCGGGCAAGCGTTGTTACAAACCACGGATCGTTTTGTTATTGGTGCTTTGTTAGGAACTGCGGCGGTTGCTATGTATTTCAAAGTCACGAACATTGCTTACATCGTACAGGTGCCCGTTGAACCAATATCAGGACTCTTGTTAAGTATGATTGCCCAGCAAAGAATGGATGAGTTCACCTGGGAGCATTGGCGTAAGTTACATCGGTTGATAGGGTTGGTTATGATTTGCGCGCTCGTCGGCGGAGCGTGGCTCGGCCTCAAAATGACTGATTTCCTATATGGAGCCGGAACTTACGCGGCACATCCGCAGCTATTTTGGCTGGTCTTAACTGGCAGCGTGGCGGCTATTGTTTCTACCC
>JABFSD010000172.1 GCA_013140935.1 Acidobacteriota bacterium | reverse complement strand
GATCATCGGCACGATTGGCGTACGGCCTTCGATTGACGCGATTCAGGAATTCAAAGTCCAGACCAATCTTTACAGCGCCGAAATCTCGCGCACTTCGGGCGGCGTCGTGAACATCCTGACCAAGTCGGGCACGAACAGTTTTCACGGTTCGCTGTTTGAATTCGTGCGCAACGATAAATTCGACGCGAACGGTAACTACAACTTCACCGGCAATGCCGCCGCGCAATTGCCGAAGCAGAAGTTTCGGCAGAACCAATTCGGCGGCAGCATCGGCGGGCCGATCATTAAAGACCGCACGTTTTTCTTCGGCGATTTTGAAGCCTTGAAAATTCGGCAAGGCATTCCGATTGTCGCGGTTGTGCCGACGGCCAAACAACGCATCGGTGATTTTTCAGAAAACTGCACGACAGGTTTCAACGCGGCGGGCATCTGCTCGACGGCTTCGCAGCAAATCAATCTGGTCAATGCTTTGGGAACCGCGCCGCTCGGCCCCGTGCCGTTCAATCGTTTAGACGTAGCGCCTTATGCGGCGTTGCGCGATCCGTTAGGTTTGAAAATCGCGGCGCTTTATCCGCTGCCGACCAGCGGCGGGTTGAACGTAGCGAATTACGCTTCGTCGCCGGTGCGCCCACAAGACGCGAATACGTTCGACGCGCGCGTAGATCATCGTTTCAACGACAAGACTAATTTCTTTGGCCGTTATTCCTTCAACGACATCAAGACCGTGCAACCGACGGGCTTTCCCGACGTAGGCAGCTTGAATCCCGGTGGACTGTTTGCCTTTGCCGGTCCGAACAACACGCGCGCGCAAAACATTCAACTCAACGTCGTGCGCACGATTCGCCCGAACCTTTTGTTTGAAGGCAAGGTCGGTTTCTTGCGCGTAGCGATTCAATCCAAGACGGTCAACGACGGCAAGAATGCGGCGAATGATTTGGGTTATCCGTGCAACGCGGCGAGTTGTGTGAATATCGGCGACATCCAAACGTTCGGCTTGCCGCGTTTGATTATTCAGGGCTTCAACGATTTAGGCGACGCGACGTTTGTGCCGCTGCTGTTATTCAACAATACGTTTCAATACAACGGCGCGTTGACGTGGACGAAAGGCGCGCACAATTTCAAATTCGGCGGCAGCCTGATTCGCCGCCAATTCGCGTTAGTGCAAAGCGCGCAACCGCGCGGACAGATCACCTTCAACGCGACAGCGGGCAATGCGCCTGCGCCGACAAATTTTGGGCTGGCGAATTTCATCGTCGGCGCGCCTGTGACGATTCAGCGCGTAGCCAGTCTTTACAAACCCGGTTATCGCACCTGGGAATCGGGCTTTTATGCGCAGGACGATTGGCGCGTGAACAAATGGCTGACGCTTAATGTGGGCGCGCGTTACGACATTTATACGGCTAAGACCGAGCAATATAACCGGCTCTCGAATTTCGATCCGGCGACCTCGACGATTCTGGTTGCGGGTCAGAACGGCGTCAGCAATACGGCGGGCATCTCGACCGATTACGGCAACCTCGCGCCGCGTTTCGGCTTCGCGGCGACGCTGGGTCACGGCATGGTGTTGCGCGGCGGCATCGGCCTGAGCTTCTTCCAGAACGATACGACTTCGGCGGCGACGCTCAAGAACATTCCTTTGACCAGCGCGCTGACGTGCGGAACTTCGACGACGGGCAATTACGCCAACAACAATTGCCCGGCTGGCATTGGTACGTTGTCGCAAGGCGTGCCGCGTCCGTTAGCGGCGAGTGCGTTTCCGACGGTCAATGGCGTGTTGAATCTGGCGGCGGTTCCGCCTTCGACGATTGCGGCGCAGGCGTTGGATTTTCAGACCAGCTATAACGTGCAATACAACGTCGTGCTGGAAAAACAATTCGGCAACAACGTGATGAGTGTCGGTTATGTCGGCAACAAAGGCCGCAATCTGGCGATGAACATACCCGACATCAATCGCGGCTTGCCGAGCGGCAACGCGACGGCAAACCCGCGTCCCTTTGCGGCGACGGCTCCGCGCCTGACCACGATTCAATTGTTCACGGCCAGCGGCAATGCAACTTACAACGCGTTGCAACTGAGTTTCAATCGCCGCTTCGGCAAAGGACTCAGTGTGACTTCGGGTTACAACTTCGGACAGAGCAGCGACAACATCACGGGCCTCGGAACCAGCACGGGCGGTTACGGTAACTTCGTCGGGCCGTATGCGGGAGCGATTGAGAACGTGAAGAAATATGACTGGGCGACCAGCGATTTCAACATTCGCCATCGCTTCTCGTTCGGCGCGAATTACGAATTGCCCTTCGGCAAATCGCTCACCGGCGCAACCGGCGCAGTGTTGGGTGGTTGGCAAACCAATGGCAGCGTAACGTGGCAAACGGGCTTGCCCTTCACCGTCACCGACCAACAAGCCGTCAGCGGCATTATCGGCGGCGGCGCAGAACGCCCCAATCTGGTGAGTAGTAACATTCGCGTCTCAAACCCGACGGTGGGCACGGGTGGTCAGTTTCTCGACGTAGCGGCGTTCGCTTTGCCGACCGCTTTCACGTTGGGCAATGCGCCTCGTAATCTTGGCTTCGGTCCGAACCAGAGCATTATCAATGCGTCGCTGTTCAAGACCTTCAAGCTGTATGAAGGCTGGAACCTGCAATTTCGCACCGAGATGTTCAACGTGCCGAATCATCCGGTTTTCGGGCAGCCAAACACGGCTTTCGGCAACGCAGCCTTTGGCAAGATCACGAGTACGGCGGGCGTTTACGCGCCGCGCCAGATTCAGTTCGCGCTGAAGCTGTTGTTCTAAAAAGGTAGATGT
>JABFSD010000843.1 GCA_013140935.1 Acidobacteriota bacterium | reverse complement strand
CCTTGCAAGACTGGGGCGCTGAGTTTTTCGGTCGCTACGGCATTCCACGTCGTCAGCAAGGGCGCACTGACTGCGCCTTCGTTGATGACTTTGCTCACGTCGAAAACGCTGACGGTGCGTTCCATAAAATTATTCACGTAAAGCCGCGTGTTGTCGGGCGAGAGCGCGAGGCCTTGCGGCGCGCGGCCTACGTCAAGGCGGAAGCGTTCGCGTTTGCCATGCGCATCTACGACCACGACTTCGCGGCTGCCTTCGAGCGCGACAAACAGCGTTGCGCCGTAACGATCAAACACGCCCGTGCTGGCGATGCCGGCGTTATTGAAATCAAGGCGTCCGCCGTAATCCTCTGTGTTCGTCGTCAAATTCACGTGCGAAGCGATGCTGCGCAACGCGCTCTCAAACGTGAGATGGCGTCCGTCGCGCAACGTGCCGCGCGCGAGGTTGTCCTGCTTTGACGGTGTCCACGCATTGACGCCGTCGGGCGATAACACGGCGGGGCCTAAATAATTCGGAATACCGCGCGCGCCGCTTTCGGTGTCGGGTTCGTTGCTGTGTTGCAAACGGATGATGGTTGCCAGCGTCATCGTCGCCGCATCGAGGTTCAATATCTCGCCGCCGCCATTGGCTACGTTGACTGAAGCAGTGGCTTCACCGGGCAGCGAGGGCGTGATGAAGCGCGTCGCATAAACCTTGCTGCCGTCGCTGCTGACCGAAAGGTGGCGTACGTTCAAGCCAACATTCGCCGTGCCAGTGATTGCGCCCGTGACGACATCGAGTTTGCAGACCTTGCCGGCTGCTTCGAGCGCGAGATAGGCCGCGTTGCCCGTAGGCGAAAACACCAGGCCGAAAGGTTGCGAGGCATAGGGCAACGCGATGGTTTGTATGACAGCCAGCGTGGTCGCATCAATTACGCTCAACGTCGCCGCGCCTTTATTCACGACCCAGACGCGTCCGTTCGGAGCAAGGGCGATGGCGCGCGGCACGCGGCCTACGGTTATCTCGGCCAGCTTTGCATTGGTCACGGTGTCAAAGGCGCTGACCGAATCGTTATCTTGATTGACGACCCAGACGCGCGCGTTGGCGTTGCTGCGCGTTTCGTAAGCGAGGTTCATCGAAACCGCCGGACGATTCGCCGTCAGCGGCAAGTGAATGATTTGCGTAAACTGTTGGCTGATTTCTAAGCCGCGGTCGTCGGTGGCCGTGACTTTGGCGACGTAAATGCCCGGCGTCGTATAGTTTTTTGTAATCGTCGTCGCGCTCGCATAAGCCGTCTCTGCTGTGCCATCGCCCCATAGCCACTTAAAGCGCGGATTGACTGCATTTGTCACTGAAGTCGTGAACGTAATCGCGGTGCTGACGGGTTTGGGCGAAGCCGCTATCGAATTCAACACTAACGAAGGCGCTTGAATCGTCCACGTAAAGTCGGCGTTGCTCGACGTGCCGCGCGCGTCGGCGGCGGTGACGCGGACGTTCGCTATGCCGATGGTGGTCGGCGTGCCGGTGATGCGTCCGCTCGCGGCGTTGATTGTCAAGCCTGCGGGCAAGCCCGTCGCGCCGTAACTCAACGCGCCGCTGCCGCCGCTGGCTTGTATCTGCAAGTTCACCGCCGTCGCCAGCGCCGTCGTTTGCGCGCCGGGGTTCGTGACGTTGACGGGCGCGGCTACGTTAAACAGTGCCGTCGTAGGAATCGTTTGTTTGGCGAGGCCGGGGCCTTGATAGCTGACCGTGAGCGTTTCGCCGCCACTTTGTTCAAAGAAGGTCACCGCAATGTCGTGCTCGCCGGCGTTGAGCGAAACGCTGCCTTGCGCTTCGAGCACGCCATGCACGCCGTCATTGTTGACGACGAGCGCGTTGTTGATAAAAAGCTGGCTGCCGTCATCCGACGAAGTGAAAAACGTATAACTGCCCGCTGTCGCAATATTCAGCTTGCCCACAAAGCGAAAGGCGAATTGATTGTCGCGATTGCGCGGCGTGAGATTGAACGAAGCGACCGTGCCCGTCTTCATCGGCGTCAACGCGCTGAAATTGGGCAGCGTCGCCCACAAGCCTTCGTAATATTCATAGCGCACGCCCGCATTCGCGCCGACCGTATTCACCGTCCAGACAAAACTCGTAGTCGCGGTTTCATTGCTCGCGTCGCGCACCGTGACCGTGACGGTCACGGTCGCCGCCGTATTGAACGTGCCGCTGATGATGCCCGTCGCGCTGTTGATCGTGAGTCCGCTGGGCAAACCCGTCGCGCTGTAAGTCAACGTCTCGCCGGTCGGATCATTGGCCGCGATAGCCAGGTTCGCCGTTTCGCCGATTACGTTGGATTGATTGCCGACCATCGCCACCGTAGGGCGCGTTGACGTGCTGACCTGAATCACCTTCGCCACCGAAGGCACACCCGCACCATTCACGGCGAACAACATCCAGTAACCCGGCGTCAGCACGTTGATGTTGTGATGCAGCGCGAGTTGATATTGCCCGTTCGCGCCGCCCGTGAACGGCACGCGCACGTAATGCAAGTCTGAGTTCAACGTATGCGTCAGCCCCGACATTTTGATCAGGCTGAATTTCGTCACGCCCGTCGAAGCCGTGACGCTGATGCTTTGTCCGGCGGAAACGGCGCTGGGCGCATTCGTAATCGAAGGCCGCGCCGCCAGCGTGCCCGTCGCGTTATAGAGATAAGGCGGCGTGTGTAAACCTGATGATCGGGATGATCGGCGGGACAGTTGCATAAGCCGCCGCCGCCCGACCACACGCGGCCATCGGTCATCAGCAAAGCGACCGAATGATAATTACGCGGCACGCTCATGTCGGCG
>JABFSD010001133.1 GCA_013140935.1 Acidobacteriota bacterium | reverse complement strand
ATCATGGGCTGTAGAACAAGATGGTATCTTGTTCTACTTAGTCAGGAACAAGATGCCATCTTATTCCACAGTTCCTTGATGTGGTTATTGACTATCGGGGTCTACACCTTGGGTTTGAGTGCGGGCGCGTGAGGCGCGAACTTATAAATCGCGCCGCTCGTGCCCACCGCCCAACCAAGCGTGCGGTTCAGAAAGAAGAGGCGGTTGAAATTGATGTAACGGCGCACTTCGGTATCTTCCAGTGCGTCCGCCCATGTGCGTCCGCCGTCGGTCGTATGCAAGATCGTCGCGTGTTCGCCCGCCACCCAACCTTCCTGCGGGCTGATGAAAAACACGTCGTTCAGATTTTCTTTGGTCGGAGCCGGAAGAATGTCCCACTTGACGGGCAGCGTACCGTCAGGGCGACGCTGGCTCGCAGTCGCTTTGAGCAACAATCCATTCGGCCCTACGGCCCAGCCATTTTCTGCGTTGGCGAAATGCACCGCGCGCAGGTTTTGCGTCGTCGGCGAATTCTGCTCAACCCACGATTGACCGCCGTCGGTCGTGCGCAAGATCGTACCGCCGCCGCCTACGATCCAGACTTCCTTGTCGCTCACAGCGTAAACGTCATTCAGCAGCTTGCGCGTCACGGCGTATTGCATCGTCCATCCCATGCCACCAATGGAAGTGCGTTGAATCATGCCGGATTCGCCTACGAGCCAGCCGTTGCGTTCGTCGGCGAAATGCATGCGCACGACCATCGAACTCGAAATGCGGAAAAACTCTTCATCGTCTTCTTCGTTGTCGCTGCGGCTGTCTACGCCAGGAGCCTTACGGCGCGGCTTCAGGCTGCGCGGGTTGCGCGGTTCGGCGACCGAGATTTCGCGCCAGTCTTCTTTCATCTCATCGCCGCGCCAAAGCATGAAGTTCGGCCCGAAAATCATGTCTGAGGACGGATGCAAATCGCGGTTGTATTCGCCCAACACCAACTGTTGACGCACGTTGAATGTCCACACGTCGCGCAACGTCTCTTTGCTTTCGCGCACAGGTAGCGCGACTTTTTCCCAGGTAGCGCCGCCGTTCGTCGTAGCGAAAACCGTGCCGGTGCTGCCGGCGATGTAGCCGTTTTGCGGGTCAACAAAATGCACCCCCATCAGCTTGGTGAAGACGCCCGACTCTTGTTTAAACCAGGTTGGAGCTTGCGCGGCGACGGAATGAATCGTCGTCCACGCAACGATACTCAACAGACAAAGCAGCAGGATGGCTCGAAGAAAACGCATAGCGGCTAATCCTGAAAAAAAGAAGCACCGTTTAGAGTACCGCCTTTAGGCGGAATCAGCGGCTTTAGCCGCCCCGATTCCGCCTAAAGGCGGTACTCTAAACGGTGTTATGAATTATTACGGCAGGAAGACGCGGAACCAAACCGCCATCATCGAAAGGTTCAACACCTTTTCCGCCGTCTTGAAGCGGTTGCCGGGCACCACGAGCGTGTCGCCGGGCACGAGATAGAAATCCCGAATCTTGCCTTTCTCAACGTCTTTCATGTTGATCGGCATATTGGCGACTTCGCCGTTGGGTTGCGAACGCAGCACCGCGACTTTTTCGCGGTCACCGTATTTCGTGATGTAACCCGCGCGCGCCAACGCTTCGGTGACGGTCATGCGGCGTCCCATTTCATAGATGCCGGGTGAGCCTACGTCGCCGACGATGAAAACCTTTTGGCTGTGCGATTGCTGCAATTGCACAGTGACTTGCGGGTCAATGATGTATTCGCGCAAACGCTCAGTGACTTCCTTTTCAATTTCAGGGACGGTGCGTCCCGCGACCAGCACGCGGCCAATTTGCGGATAGCTGATGATGCCGTCGGGCGGCACGATCATGTTCGCTTTGGAATAGTTCGGTTTGTCGAACACGTCTATCCCAATCACGTCTTCGGGACCGAGCCGCGTGGTGGCGAAGAAATTGTTGATATAAGGCACGACGCCGGAATCTTCTTCGGTCGCGTCTTCGCGGCGCAAGATCGTGCGCTGGTTGTCAGTGATCGCTTTCGCCGAAGGCAAGCCCGCGTCTTTGGGCAGCGTGGCCTTCGGGGTCGGCGACGGTTTGGGCGTGACGTTCGGCGTATTCTGGTTTTGCGCCGACACAGCAACCGCACTCAGCGCGAGCAAGAGCGCAGCAAAACAAAAAGGTGAGAGTCGTTTCATAAGATTTACTCCTTCACAACGATACACTGACGTGAATTTCACGGCAGCCTTTCAAGCGGGGAACGATAGCGAATAGATTTATTGTCCACGTCCCAACAAAACGACCTTGACGGACTTCAACATAATCCACAGGTCGAACAGCAGGGACGCATTTTTAATGTAATAAAGATCGTACTGAAACTTTTGAATCGCGTCATCAACCGTCGAGCCGTAACCGTAATTGACCTGCGCCCAGCCGGTCAATCCGGGTTCGACGAGATGGCGCTGGTTGTAATACGGAATCACTTCGCACAACTGCTCGACGAAGTGCGCGCGTTCGGCGCGCGGGCCGACGAAATTCATTTCGCCGCGCAACACGTTAATGAATTGCGGCAACTCGTCAATGCGCGTGGCGCGAATGAATTTGCCGACGCGCGTGATACGATTGTCACCGGCGACCGCCCATTGCGGCCCGTCTTTTTCGGCGTCGGTATACATCGAGCGAAACTTTATGATCGTGAACGGTTCGCCATTCTTGCCGACGCGCTCTTGGGTATAAAAGATCGGGCCACGCGAATTCAACTTGATCGCCAGCGCCGTGACGACGCCAATCGGCAACGCCAACACGATGCCGAACAAGGCCCCCACGA
>JABFSD010000193.1 GCA_013140935.1 Acidobacteriota bacterium | reverse complement strand
ACGCATCGGGAAATGGCTGGCCTTCGTGGTATAGTTCTCTCGCAAATTTCATAGGCCGTTCGCCTATCACACGAACCGCCGCCGATTGATCGAAGCCGCACCAGTTGCCGCCTTCGGAGTCGGCGGCTTTTTCTTTTCCGGCTATCAGTCTTGGCGGTCTGGTAGCTTTAACAATTCGATTTTCCCTGTGCAGCCCGCCGGGGATTACGGGGCAAGCCGAACGCATCACCGCCAATGCGTCTCGCGCTTGCCCTTCTCTTTTTGGGATGAACGAAGAAACGATCATTCGACGACAAAGCATTTACGACGGCGCGCGGCTGCTGGGCGTCGTTGAAGCGCATTCGACCGGCAAGCAAAACGAAATCGCGCTGATCGGCAGTCCGGCGGAAGGCGCGCACCTTTCGCCAGTGTGGGAAACGGCAGTGCGCAGCGAGTTGGCGCTGTGCTTCGAAGCGGGCATTGAGACCGTCCACGTTCTGTTGCGGGTTGGCATCGTTGATATGACGGCGGCGCGTGTCACCGGTTGGCGTGAGGGCGCGCCGTTCGTTTTCACGATGCCGAACGGCGCACAAGTCACGGCGCAGTGGTGGACTTGTTGCCGAGCGATATGGCTGCTTGCCATCAACGCGCACTTGAATTGAGTGCGTTTTATTAACTCTGAAACTACGGAAAGGAGCGAATCTTATGGGATCGCCAGTAAAAAAACTGCCCTTTGATAAGACGGGCGAAGTCGAAACGAGTGTGAAAGACACGCCGGACATTCAAGCGGCACGCGATTACAACCCGGATTTAGCCGTGTTGGACGCGGCAACGATGAATGATGTGCAGATGACACGCGACGACAACGAGCGGCGCGTCAATTCGGCTTATGCCGCTGGCGTGCCGAATTCGTTTCGCGTCACGCAACCGGCGCGACTGGATCAGAAGCTGATGGCACAGCGCGGTTATGCACTCGCACAAGGCGAAGACGCCCGCAATCGGCTGAAGCTGCAACAAAAGCTGGCGCTGGCCGACCTCACCAAAAGCACGAACGTGCGCTCGCGCGAGTATGGTTATTCGTCGGGCATCAAGGAGAGTCCGGGCATTCTCGGAAGTCTGGCGGAAGGCTTCGGCAAAACGCTGGGCGCAGCAGCCGTCACGTCGGACGAACGTTTGAAAGAAAACATCACGCCAGCGGCTTCGGTGCTGAATCGTCTCGGTAATTACGAGGCAAAAGACTGGACGTGGAAAGAGGATGGACAGCCGGACACGGGCGTAGTCGCTCAGGATGTCGAAGCCTCGTTCCCGGAAGTCGTTACGGCATCGCCGGACGGTGTGAAGATGGTCGAATACGGCAAACTCGGCGCGCTGGCTTTGCAAGGCGTCAAAGAGCTTGACCGCAAACTAAATCGTTTGATGGCGCAAAAGCGCGCCGCTGAGAAAGGAAAATAGCGATGGCTCCCATAAACTTTTTATTCGATGCGATGCGGCGGCAACAATCCGGCACGGGTTTCCTGACGCCTGGCTTTAACCCGAACGCGAAAATGCCGGATGTGTTACGCAGCCCGGGCAACAATGCGCCGCCCATAGCGATGGCGAGCGGGTATCAAACGCCTGCGCCGTTGCGAATGACGGACGGCACGGGTACGGACGCAACAACCGCACTGGCGACCCGTCCACGAATCGCGCCGGAAACGGAATCCTCGACGACGGCGGCCACTGCACCGGCAAGCCGTCCGCGCTATGTCGAGGCCCTCAACAAGGAAGTGGGCCGACGGGAAGCCGATGCGCAAACCGAAACGATGACGACAACCGCGACACGACCGCGCATTTATTTCAATGATCCAATTGAAGGCGCAAACTACGAATACAACCGGAAAGACCAGCGCGACCGCGATGCGCATCCGGGTTGGGGGAACGCCTTGAAACGAATCGGCAAGAATGCCGCTGTCGGCTTCCTGCATGGCGCGTCTACCGGCAATCTCGGCGAAGGATTGGGCGGTGCGGCGGTGGGTGCAGTGCTGTCGGAAACCAAGCCGGAGTGGGCGAGCAATCTGCGGTTCAGCACGCTCTACGAGCCGAAGATGCGGCGCGACGAACAGTACAAGTTTGAGCGCGAGCGCCGAAATAATGCCTTGCAACTGGATGAAGCCAAGATCGGCACGGAAGCCGCGCGCGGTGAAAATATCAAAGGCCAAGCGGATGAACGCGAGAAGGAAAGCCGACGCAAGGAGGCATACAACGCCGCACAAATCGCTTTGCGGAAGGCTCAGGAAGAAGCTACGCGGCACGGCAGAGGTGTGACTAGCGACATTGACGATGGGCAAGGTGGCTTGATCCGCGTTCAGGTTTTTCCTGATGGTGACGTGCAAGTCATCGGCAAGTCGCCCATCCCCGTCGTCGAAGGACAGCGCGCCGCGTCGCGCGAACGCATTTCCAGCGGTCGCAATGCAACCAACCGAGCGAACAACGCCGCGACGAATCAGACTCGTGAACGGGTGGCCGCGAATCGGCAAGGGGGCAAGACGCCTGTCGCTGCGCCTGCAAAAAAGGTTTTCCCTGTGGCGGACGTGTCGGCGTTGGCGCAAAAGTGGGGCGTAAATGAAGTCGAAGCCAAACGACGACTTGAAATTTCTGGCTACGAAGTGAGGTAACAAGATGCCGCAAACACAACCCAGACCGCGCGAAGATTACTCGAAAGATGTTGATGCCTTTCTCGCCTCTCGCACCCGTCAAAAGGTGCGAGAGGAAGCCCAGCGGCAAGGCATAGACCCTGACCTTGCCGAACGAGTCGGCAACCGCGAAAGCCGGTATAAGCCGACGATCATCAGCGG
>JABFSD010001044.1 GCA_013140935.1 Acidobacteriota bacterium | reverse complement strand
TGCTGGTCGCCGATGACATCGAGTATTACCGCCGCGCGCGCGAGGTTTTCATCAAGCCGCCAGAGATGCCGTTGCGTTACAACACGCCGGTCAAGTGGGGCTGTCCTTACGATTGCGGGCTGTGCAGCGATCACGAACAGCATTCGTGTCTGACGCTGATCGAGATTTGCGATCATTGCAATTTGTCGTGTCCGATTTGTTATGCCGAGAGCGGCCCGCAGCGGCAGCAATACCGTTCGCTCGCCCAAATCGAAATGATGCTCGACGCCGTAGTCCGCAACGAAGGCGAGCCAGATGTCGTACAAATTTCGGGCGGCGAACCTACGTTGCATCCAGATTTTTTCAAGGTGCTGGAACTCGCCAAAGCGCGACCGATTCGCCATCTGATGGTGAATACGAACGGCATTCGCATCGCGCAAGACGAAGCCTTTGCCGCGCGGTTGGCTGATTTCATGCCGGACTTTGAGGTTTACCTGCAATTCGATTCGTTCAAGGCCGAAGCCCTGCAGGAATTGCGCGGAGCCGACCTGCGTCGCATCCGCGAACAGGCGCTCGAACGGCTCAATCGGTTGGGCATTTCGACTACGTTGGTGGTGACGCTTAAGAAAGGTTTGAACGATGACGAAGTCGGCCAGATCATTGACTTCGCGCTGCAACAGCCGTGCGTACGCGGCGTGACGCTGCAACCGATTCAGGCGGCGGGGCGGTTGGAAGATTACGACCCCGCGCGCGACCGGCTGACGCTGACCGAAGTGCGGCGGCGTGTGCTCGAACAAACCAACGTCTTCAAACCCGAAGACCTGATTCCCGTGCCTTGCCATCCCGATGCGCTGGCAATGGCGTATGCCTTAAAGATTGGCGGGCAAGTCGTACCGCTCACCGGCCTGATTGACCCGCGCGTGTTGATCGAAGGGAAACGCAACACGATTGTTTACGAAGAAGACGACGACGTGAAAAACGCGATCTTCAAATTGTTCGCCACCAATCATTCGCCGGAATCGAGCGCGGCGACGTTAAAAGAATTGCTGTGCTGTTTGCCGATGGCGGCTGCGCCCGCAGGGTTGAGTTATCAAAATCTGTTTCGCGTCATCATCATGCAATTCATTGACGCTTATGATTTCGACGTACGCTCGGTCAAGAAAAGCTGCGTACACATCGTGCATCCCGACGGACGGCTGATTCCGTTCGACACTTACAATCTGTTTTATCGGGATGGCTTGGAACAAACGCGGCTGGCGGCGTTACGCGAAGGAGTTTCTTTGTGAGCAACGAACCTCACTTTCACCAACCACCGCAACCTGACTTCCGCCGCGACCTCTGGCAAGGTTTGGCGCTGACGCTGGCCTTGCATCTTTTGCAAGTTCCGTTCGCCATCTATTCCAAAGGCTTATCGCCGCTGTTTATCGGAATTACACAAGTCGTTTATCTCTTCCCGGCTTTTTTGGTGGCGATGTTCAAACAGCGTTACGGCATCGCCGTGGGGCTGCTCATCGGTGCGGGGTTGACGCTCTTGCTCAGCTTTGCCGTATGCGCAATCGGCACCCTCACAACCATTCATTAGCAAGACTGACGACTTTACGCAGTGCGCACGAGGTCGCCGGTGTCAGACAAACTGCATTGCCGTTGCTGAAACGATCATCGTGCTGAAAAAAATGCGGGGGCGTCTTTCACGAACCGCATTTAACCGGTAAGCTCACGGCGCACCTGCAAACAAAGGCTGGCCTCGCTAAACCGCATCGAACGGAACTTTATGTTTACTGGACGTAATTATTCGCTCAAAGAATTTCTGATCTGGACGCGCCGCGAGATTTTCTTTCTCCTCATGGTCGCGCTCGTCCCGACTGTGTTGTATGCCCTCGCGGGTTGTAAGTGGCTGGCGATTCCCTGGCTGCCGATTGCCTTGCTTGGCACGGCGGTCGCGTTTGTCGTCGGTTTTAAGAACAACGCCTCTTACGAACGCATGTGGGAAGCGCGGCGCGCGTGGGGCGGCATCGTCAACGCCAGTCGCGCGTGGGGCGTGCTCGTCAAAGATTACGTGACGAATCAGCACGCACGGACGCCGTTGTCGGAAAGCGAATTGCGCGCGGTGCATCGGGGTTTGATTCATCGGCATCTGGCTTGGCTGACGGCGCTGCGGTTTCAATTGCGCGAGCCGCGCGCGTGGGAATCTCAGCAACAAGCGCACAACGCCGAATATCGTAAGAAGTATTCCGTTCACGAACAGGAAAATCAGTTGCACGACGAGTTAGCCAAGGTGCTGTCTGAGGAAGAGTCAAAGCACCTCGCCGAAAAGAAAAACAAAGCCGTGCAAATCATCAGCCTGCAATCAAAACATTTGCGCGAATTGCTCGAACTCGGCTTGATCGAAGACTTCCGCCACATGGAACTCGAAAAGACCTTGATCGAATTTTATAACCAGCAAGGCGTATGCGAACGCATCAAGAATTTTCCTTATCCACGCCAGTTCGCCACGCTCAATCTGTTTTTCGTGAAGCTCTTTGTCGTGATGGTTCCGTTCGGCATGTTGCAGGAATTCGACAAGCTCGGCGCGCAAATGGTCTGGCTCAACATTCCTTTCAGCGCGCTCGTGTCGTGGGTCTTTATCAGTATGGAAAAGATCGGCGAAGTGACCGAAAACCCCTTTGAAGGCGGCGCGAACGACATCCCCATCACCGCGTTGAGCCGCACCATCGAAATTGATCTGAAAGAGATGCTCGACGAAAAAGACATTCCGTCAGCGCTTCAACCCGTTAACCAGATTTTGCTGTGAGGAGAACCCGATGGAATCACCCAATCATTTAGCTACAGTACGCC
>JABFSD010000478.1 GCA_013140935.1 Acidobacteriota bacterium | reverse complement strand
CAGCGATAAAAATTCCGCGAACCCCAACTCACGGCGTGCAGCGTGTGGGCATCAACATTGTGAACAATGCCGCCGAGATGATCGGCGTACCGTAAGACTTCGGTCGCTTTCATCGTCGTGGGATTCACGCGATAAACGATGGAACGGCTGTGCGGACGATATTCGGCTATGGGCAGCCAAAGCGATGTGCCGTCGTAATCCATTCCGCCGGGATGATAGATCGCGCCTTCACCAACCGTGAGATCAGCGATGAGATTGCCTTGATTGTCGAATTTGAAGAGATGCCCGACACCAGTTCCGGCGTCGCGGTCGAGTCCGTTTTGTGATTGGGCGAATCGTTTGGGGGCTTCAGTGACTTCGACCGAAGAGAGAAAAAACGTCTCGCCGATTTTCACCAGACCTTGTGGATGATGTGTATTAAATTTGAGCGGCAACGCGGCGACTTGCCCCCATTGAGTAGTGCGTGTGAGTTGTCTGAAGCGTTGGCTTACACGGCTCGTTATCTGGGCTGATACGGCTCCGCTCAAAATGATGACAACCAATAACCAGAGCCTTCGCATAATCACAAATGGTCAATGATGACGTTGGTCATCGCCGTGGTCTTCGCCGTACCGCCCAAATCAGGCGTCAACGTGCGGCCTTGTTGCAAGACGGTTTTGACGGCGGTGCGAATGCGGTGTGCGGCGGCCGGTTCATTGAGGTGATCGAGCAACAACGCGGCGGAAAGAATCAAGGCCGTAGGGTTCACGAGATTCTTGCCCGCCAGATCGGGCGCAGCGCCGTGCGCAGCCTCGAAGATCGCGCAGCCATCACCGAAGCACGCGCCCGGCGCAAGCCCGAAACTGCCCACCAGACCTGCACATAAATCCGACAAGATGTCGCCGTATTGATTCGGCATCAGCAACACGTCCCAGCGTTCGGGCAGGCAGGCCAGTTGATAAGCACAGGCATCTACCATCGCGTCATCGAGTTGGATGTCGTCGTATTCCCACGCCGCTTCCTGCACCGCGCGCAGAAACAAGCCGTCGGTCAATTGCAGCACGTTCGCTTTGTGAATCACGCTGACGTGCTGGCGATGCGTTTTGCGCGCGTAATCAAACGCAAAGCGCGCCGCCCGCGCCGACGCCGCCCGCGTCGTGATCTTGATGGCTTCCGCCGCATCCGGGCCGACTTGATGTTCGTAGCCGCTGTAAATGTCTTCGGTCAGTTCGCGGATGATGACCACATCCAGCTTGGGCGTATGCGCGCGCACGCCTTCATAAGCACGTACGGGACGCACACCGACGAATGCGCCCAACTCAAGCCGCAAAGCCGTATTCGCGTTGGAATAGATGCGCTGTGTGCCGTCGCCTTGTTCGATGACGACTTTGTGGCCGAGCTTTTCGATGACGAGCGGCGCTTTCAATACGACGGCGCTGTGCCGCAGCTTCTGCAAGGCCTCGGCAGGCAGCGCCACGCCGCTGGCAATCTCGGCCTGACGGCCTACGGTGACGTAATCCCATTCGCAACCGACGCCTGTGGCTTCGATGACGCGCACAGCGGCGTCGCTGATTTCAGGGCCTACGCCGTCGCCGCGAATGACTGTGATTTTATGCATGGTTCTGAGGTAGCGTAGGCTTCAGCCTGTGAGACGTATCGTGGACTTTAGTCCGCGAGTAAATAAGCGCCACAATTCGCGCGGACTAAAGTCCACGATACGTCTCACAGGCTGAAGCCTGCGCCACGTTTTATTTGAGAGCCTGCGCAATCGCTGCTTCCGCCAGCGGAGCCATGATCTTGTAGCCTTCCGCGTTCGGGTGCAGTCCGTCGTTGGCGAGTTCGGCTTTGAGGAAGCCCTTGTCGTCTACCATTTTGCTGAAGTAATCAAGATAGATGTGACCGTTCTTTTGGCAATACGCCTTGAGCCAGTTGTTGAGCGCGAGAATGCGTTCGGGCGGACGACCAGTCGTCATTTTGCGCTGCGGGTTGTAATCGTGAACAGGCAGCACCGACGCGAAAATCATCTTGATGCCGTTGGCCTGCGCGAGTTGAGCAATCGCGGTGTAATTATCCTGAATCATCTCGTTCGTCATCGGGCCGGTGTTGCCCGCGATGTCATTCGTGCCCGCCAGCAAGAGCATCGCTTTGGGTTTGCGCGCGATGACGTCAGGTTGCATGCGAATCAACATCTGCGGCGTAGTCTGCCCGCTGATGCCGCGATTGACATAAGGCTTGCCGGGAAAGAATTCGGCGATCTTCCAGCCATCGGTGATTGAATCGCCAAAGAATACGACGCGCTTTTCGTCCTGCGCGGGCACGGCGACTTGTGCGTTGGCGTCACGATAACGATTGAGTTGCGGCCAGTCTTGCATACGTTTTTGCAATGCCTCGAGGCGTCGTTGCAACACCTCGGCGGAATCAGGCGGCGCTGCTGGCGTCGCCGGAGTTTGCGTAAAAGCCGTGAGGCTGAATGCACAAACAAGTACGAGCGAATAGAATAAGGGGCGTTTCATATAGTTTGGTCTCCATTGAAATCGTGGCACGGACTGCCAGTCCGTGCCACCAAGAAATGTCTTAAGACGACAACGTACCGAGTGGCGCTCCCAGCCAAACCGCATACTCTTTTCCCGTCGCGCCTGCTGCGGCAAAAGCCGAAAGCCGCACCGTCACACGGTCGCCGCGCTTGCGGTTCGCAGTGTCTTGCGTGAGTACGACCGAAGTCTCATACACCGGATTGCCGTCAGCATCTTGTAAGCTGGCGTGCGGCGTCAGCGTAGGTCGCGGCGTAGCCAATGACAATGCCGTCAAAGGCGTCAAGCCCGGATTCAACGCATC
>JABFSD010000915.1 GCA_013140935.1 Acidobacteriota bacterium | reverse complement strand
AAAGTTGGTCGCGTCGAGTGCGCTGTTGCGATGAAACTCAAACAGGTTGCCGTGAATGTCGTTCGCGCCCGATTTCAACGTCGCGTTGACGACGCCGCCGACCGTGCGACCGAACTCCGCCGACAGGCCGTTCGATTGCACTTTGAATTCCTGAATCGCGTCGAGATTGGGTTGCGTAAAAACCTGTCCGCGCCGTGGCGTAGTGATCGAGCCGCCATCCAGCACGAACTCGCCGGTGCGCGCGCGTCCACCCGACAGGCGCGGCTGTTCGTCGTCATCGCGCTGTTGCGCGCCGGGCGTGAGCAAAACCAACTCGAACGCATTGCGACCGCGCAGCGGCAATTGCTTGATCGAATTTTCTTCGATCACGCGACCCAAGGTATTGTTTTCGGTTTGCAGCACTTGCGCGCCGCCGCTGATTTCGACGGTTTCGCTGACCTGGCCGGGCTTGAGCGCAATGTCGGCGCGCAGCCGATCTTCTACGCGCAAGGTCACGCCGCGTTGAACGGATTTCTGAAAGCCCGCGGCTTCAATTTCCAAGTCATAAACGCCGGGCCGCAGTTCGCCGAGAAAGTACAACCCGGCTTCGTTGGACGTGGCGCTGTTCGTCACGCCGGTGTTGACGTTGCGCGCCGTGATGCGCGCGTCGGGTACGACCGCGCCGCCCGCGTCGGTGACCGTCCCTTGAATTGAACCGAAAATCGCTTGCGCGCTGGCGGTTACATCCCCAGCCAACAGCACAAACAAAAGCAATAATGCGCTCGTTCGTTTCATCATGAATTCCTCCGTGGTGATTGCATAGAAAACAGAGCTTGAGCAGAGAGCGCGCAAGCTGATATTTACAAAGAAGCTGTGCCAGCGGCGCTTTGCAGTAAGCCATTCGCTGCACTGTGAGTCGGCAATAACGCGCTGGGCGTTTGCCAGCGCGCGTTAAAGCGCGTGCGGCTGGTTTGTTTTAATTCCGCATATCCGCGTTGAAACTGCGCGCGTTCCGTTTCGCTCAACGACGGCGTACCGTGCGCGACCGCGTCCGATGACGCCTTCCAGCCTCAACGCCGCTTTCAAACAGGCGACCATTTTGCCGGTGTATTGATTCTGCGTCTGCGCCGATGAGCCACGCCTGCAAACTCATGCTCGAAAATTTCAATCGTCGCATTTTAGAACGGAAAAACGTCAGCCCGCGCGCTTTCCGTCAAAGCTACCAGCATCATTGAACCGCTACGCCAAAATGCTTTTGATGACTTGCCCCTCTTCGGTCGGGCCGATTAGCCGTTGATTCAAACCTTGATAGGGATAACTGAACCGATGCGGATCAAGTCCCAAGACGTGCTGAATCGTTGCTTGCAAATCACGAATACTCACAGGGTTTTCGACGGGAAAATATCCGAACTCATCCGTTTGTCCATAAGCCAATCCGGCCTTGATGCCTCCGCCCGCGAGCCACATCGTATAAGCGTTGGTGTGGTGATCGCGCCCGATGAAACCTTTGCGCAATTCGGTGCGCACGTTGTTTTGCATCATCGGCGTACGTCCGAATTCCCCGCCCCATACGATCAGCGTCTCGTCAAGCAAGCCGCGCTGTTCAAGGTCAATCAGCAAGCCCGCGATGGCACGATCAATCTGCTGACACTTGATCGGCAGCGTCTCGTCAATGCTCTCGCCCGGCGACGAACCGTGATGATCCCATCCCCAATCGTAAAGTTGCACAAAGCGCACGCCGTTCTCGATCAGCCGTCGCGCCAGCAAACAGTTGTTCGCAAACGTAGGGTCATCGCCTTTATACAAAATACGCGGATCATCGGCGCTTTCCGCTGGTGAGACATAACCGGGCTTCGCGCCGTATAAATCCAAAATGTGTTTGGGTTCCTTGCTGATGTCCATCACGTCAGGCACCGAAGTTTGCATGCGATAAGCCAACTCGTATTGCGCAATGCGTGTGAGCGTTTCGCTGTCACCGCTGCGTTCATACTCAGCCTGATTCATTTTCGCTAGCGCATCCAGCGTACGTCGTCGCAAGTTGCGATCAAGCCCGGCGGGATTGCTCAGATACAACACCGGGTCGCCGGTGTTGCGACATTGCACGCCTTGATAGACGCTCGGCAAAAAGCCCGAACCCCACAGCGACTTGCCTCCATCGGGCGTCTTGCCGCCTGAAAGCAATACGACAAAGCCGGGCAGGTTTTCATTCGCGCTGCCCAAGCCATAAGTCACCCACGAACCCATCGCCGGATTGCCCAAACGCGGCGAGCCGGTTTGCACGTAAAGTTGTGCCGGCGCGTGATTGAATTGATCGGTGTTGACGGTGCGAATGATGCAGGTTTTGTCTACGACTTTGGCGAAATGCGGCAAGAGATCGCTGACCCATTGTCCGCTCTGCCCGTGCTGTTTGAATTTAAATTGGCTGGCGAGAATTTTGGGTACGCCCTTGATGAACGCGAACCGTTTGCCCGCCAGAAACGAAGGCGGCGCGTCTTTCATGTGCAGCTTTTCGAGTTCAGGCTTGTGTTCAAACAATTCAAGCTGCGACGGCGAACCTGGCATGTGCAAATAAATCACGCGCTTCGCTTTGGGCGCGAACATCGGCGGCTTGGGCGCGAGCGGATGGTTGGATTGCGGCCTCGCGTCGCGGGCCAGCAACGATTGCAGGGCGAGCGCGCCGAAACCGAGTCCGGCGTTTTGAAAGAAATAGCGGCGGGTGATGTTTGGGTTCATAAACGATCCTTGCACTGAAACCGGCGACGCATTTTGTCTCAACCTTAAGCGTTCTGACAAAGGCGGGCTGATAAAGACCATCGCGGCTCATTCCGCCGGAAT
>JABFSD010000527.1 GCA_013140935.1 Acidobacteriota bacterium | reverse complement strand
CCTGAATCCGTTCCCGTCGAATCTGGGAGAAGTACTGAAAAGCTTCGAGACCGTCATTATTCCCGAATTGAATATGGGACAACTCGCCCTGCTCATTCGCGCGAAGTTTTTGGTGGACGCGGTGAGTTACAGCAAGATTCAGGGCAAGCCGTTCAAGGTGACGGAGTTGGTCAAGAAGATCAAAGAACATTTGTAATTGTTATGCGATTCTCTGAAATGGATAAAAGCGAGTGGGATATTCGTCGCGAAGGCCGCCAGTGGACTCGGGAAGAATTCGACCGTCGAATTTATCAAGCGCCTGAAAAGATCGAATTCGCTGGCGGTATCTTCGATAGTGACGACGCGCGAATGGCGGTGTTGGCGATGCTCTTGGAGAATCTTGGAATAGACAGAGCGGTGCAATTAGGAAACCCCGCCGACTGGAAAGCTGCCGTCGCCGAATTGGATGAAACGTGAAACTCGAATCTGACAACCTTTGCAAGTTGTTGGCGGAGCAAAATCCGCAAGCCTTTGCTGCGTGGTTGTTAGAGAAACCGTTATCGGCAGTGCGTTCGGCCAGAATTTTGAAAACTGAATTGAGCATCGAACCGGTACGCGCCGATTCGTTGATTTGGTTGCGCTTGGCGCGCGAGATTCTACATTTGGAATTCACCGTGTCGTGGCCGAAAGAACCGCCGCTTGAAATTCGTATGCTGGATTATTGGGTGCGCGGCTATCGGCTCTATCGCGTGCCGATTCATCAGTTCGTGATTTTGTTGCGGCCAACGCGGCGAGAGATAAAGAACGAACTGCGCGTAGGCAATACGTGGCATCGTTTCACGGTCATCAAGTTGTGGGAACAAGACCCTGCACCGTTGTTGAAATCACCCACGCTTTTGCCGTTGGCTCCACTCGCTCGGTCTGAACGTCCAGTCGAGTTATTGAAAAAGACTCTCGATCAAATCGCACAAATCCACTCAGTGGACGAGCGACGCGAAGCAGAGGTTCGTACACACTTGTTAGCGGGGCTACGTTTTGACGAACAATTGTTGAAAAGTTTGTTTCGAAAGGATGTTATGCGCGAATCAGTAACTTACAGAGCAATTTTGCGAGAAGGCGAAACCAAAGGCCGAGTGGAAGGGCGTATAGAAGGCTTAGTTGAAGGCCGTTGGGAAGAGGCACAATCTATCTTATCCCTGCTGATAGGCGATCAATTTGGCAAAGTGAGTGAAGCCTGGAAAGCACAGCTCACTCATTTAACGCTGGCGCAAATAGAAGAATTAACTCGCGCTTTGCGCAAGTTTGAACGACCCGCCGATTTGTCGCGGTGGCTGAAAAAGCATGCGGCAAATGGCGTTTAATTTTTATCTTCATACCAAGCGGAGAAGCATTCATTATGAGTGAACATGTACACACAAACGGCACGAATGGCAGCAACGGCTCGCCCGTCAAATTGACGCGCAACGATTTCGTGACCAATCAAGAGGTGCGCTGGTGTCCGGGTTGCGGCGATTATTCGATCCTCGCCCAAGTGCAAAAAGTCATGCCGGAACTCGGCATTGATAAAGAGAAGATCGTCTTCATTTCGGGCATCGGCTGTTCGAGCCGGTTTCCGTATTACATGAACACCTATGGCTTTCACACGATTCACGGACGCGCGCCCGCGATTGCGACCGGCGTGAAATCGGCGAATCCCGATTTGCAGGTGTGGGTCATCACGGGCGACGGCGATTCGCTTTCGATTGGCGGCAATCATTTCATTCACGCGCTGCGCCGCAACGTAAACCTGAAAATCATCCTGTTCAACAATCGCATTTACGGATTGACGAAAGGGCAATACTCGCCGACTTCTGAACTGGGCAAGATCAACAAGTCTGCGCCGATGGGGACGATTGATTATCCGCTCAATCCGTTAAGCGTAGGTTTCGCCGCCGAAGCGACGTTCATCGGGCGTTCGATGGACGTTGATCCGAAACATCTTTCGGCAATGGTCGAGCGATTGGCGAAGCACAAAGGTTCGGGCTTTTTAGAGGTCTATCAGAACTGCAACATCTTCAATGACGGCACTTTCAAATCGTTCAGCGACCGCGAAGTCAAAGACGAACGTATGCTTTATCTCGAACACGGCAAGCCGATTCTGATCGGTAAAGACAAGGCCAAAGGCATTCGCATCAATCGGCAAACGCTCGCGCCTGAAATTGTGACGATTGGTCAAGACGGTGTGACACTCGACGACATCATCGTGCATGATGAACACACGAACGAACCCTATCTCGCAATGATCTTAGGCCGTATGCAGTACCCTGAATTTCCCGTACCGATGGGTATCTTCCGCGCGGTCGAACGGCCTACTTACGAAGATATGCTCTCAAACCAAGTTGCCGACGCGATTGCGAAACGCGGCGCAGGCAGCATCGAAAAGCTGCTCAACAGCGGCGAAACCTGGACGATTAACTAATTTATGTCATTCCTTTCTGGCATTCTCAACACGGTTAGAGAAGTAATCGCTGTCACCAAATCTACGGCGCAAGGCATGAGCGTGACGCTGAGTCACATTCCGAACCGGAAGGATACGATCAGCTATCCTGACGAGCCGGTGCATATCTTCAAGCGCTTTCGCGGCGAACATTATTTGGGCGTAGACGAAAACGGCAAAGAGCTTTGCGTGTCGTGCTTTCTGTGCGCGGCAGCTTGTCCGGCGGACGCGATTTATATCGAAGGCGCCGAAGACCCGCGCCCTTACGAAGAGCGCATTTCGCAAGACCATCGTTATGCGAAGGTCTACCAGATTGATTACGGGCGCTGCATCCTCTGCGGCTTTTGCGTAGACGCCTGCCCCACCGATGCGATCAATCACGGACACAACTTTGAGTGGGCCGTGTTGACGCCGGGCGAATTAACCAAAGACAAAGAATACCTGTTGGCAAATTATTGGCGCGAGCCGGATGTCACACCAAACGCCAAGCAAAAAGCGCGAGCTGAAGCGCTGGTGGCAAAACATCCTCACGAACCGTTCAATTTGGTGCTGGTTGACTAGTACTCCATCACGGTAAAAATGAGGGGTGTAGGGCGGATTAGTAATCCGCCCTACATTGTCATTGCGCTTCTCCACCCCTCAAATTCAACGTGACAAGGTACTAGCGCGTCAAGCGGCAAAAACAGATTTCGCTTCGGGATGAACGATGCGCGCTGAACGCTTCACGTAACAGCAGCGCAATGTTGGAAGCCCTAAGCAGTGATCGCTCATTCGAATTCCCGTACATCAAAACTTGACCCCATAAGCCATCTTCCCTAGTATGCCTTTGCTGATGCGATGGTACAGCCGATAAGTAGTACAAAGCCGACCGCGCCACATACGTCAGCACCATCCACAACAGAGCCAAGAGTCAGCAGTAATTCTCAAAAGAGCCGCCGGATGGTTTCACTTGCCCTGATTGCTTGCCCTGAATTTATTTCCTCCGTATTGGTTTTGTCTCTGCACACGCAAGTTGATTCGTGTCTGGCTAGCCTAGCCTGAGCGAAAAGGGCTTCCGTTGTCTCTTTGGCTGTGCTTGCCGCTTGCTGACAGATTGGAAAAGAGAGATGACAAGAAGGTTTCTGACAAGCTGCCCAACGTCAGGCGGAAACGAATTTGCGACTCAAAATGCCAAAACCATAATGCCGCGTCGTTGCTTTTACTGTGCCTAGCTCACATTGCCGAAGAGGTTCGACAACCTGTAAGAGGGATTTATGCCGCAATCAAACACTGATAACCAAGTTGACCATTTGTTTTTACTGGTTGGCACGAATCCATTGCCGAATTGGGTGGTCGCCAAGTTATTGGCCGCACGCCAAGGAATCGTTTACCTGATCGCTACGAAAGATGTCAGGGCGACACGGTTACGTCTGGAAACCTTGCTGCGCAATGACACGGCGTTGTCACTCACAGTCAAGTGGATTGAAACAGCGGAAGCCGATGAAGCCACCATTCGCCGTGACGTGAAGAGCTTGTTAGTAGAGGCGCAGAAAACCAGGCCGGGAAAGTACGGGCTGAATTACACCGGCGGCACCAAGATGATGGCGGTGCATGCCTATCGCACCTTCAAGGAATTTTTCGGGGATGACGAGCCGCAACCGCTGATGAGTTATCTGGATGCGCGACGGCTTGAACTCAAATTCGATCAACCGGCTCCGGTGGCGAAACTCGAACTGGCTAAGGTCGCCCAGTATCCGCAGGTGCAGATCAGCGTCGAAACCCTGCTGCGCTTGCATGATGAGTACGATCAAAATCGCTCACTCAGTTATCAGCAACAAGCCGTTGCCATTCCTGCCGCCCAGGAGTTAGTTGCCGTGCATAGCCATTTGGCAGGGCAGCAGCTTTGGCGGGGATGGTGTGACACACTCAAGGCTACCTTCGGTTACAACAACAACCAAACGAAAAAAGTCGGCGAGATCAACCTCAAAAAACTAAACACGCGAGACAGGCAACAAATCGTCGCACAACTCGACCGAATCGTGCTGAAGCCTGTCAGCGATTGGGAGACCGCGATAAGAAATCATTGGGCCATCAAGAAACTGGTGCAAGCGCAACAAGCTGTTACTGCCAATAAGCTCGTTGACGGTTATCGCCAGCTACTCGCCTGTTTAAAGACTGCGGATGGCGACAGCCTAAAAGAAGCGACGTGCAAGAGCGGCGAATTCACCGATTCGCTCAATTTAGCCAAATGGCTGGATGGGTTGTGGCTGGAACATTACACGTTTGCTCAATTAAAAACCTGTCAAGACGCGGGTGAGATCAATACGGATGGCCTGGCGCTCAATGTCGAGCCAGTCAATGCGGAGAAACGTGAGTTTGAAGCCGATGTCATTGCCTTACGCGGCTACCAGCTTTTTTACTGTTCTTGTTACACGGGCGGCGAACCTGCTCGCAGCAAAGGCAAACTCTTCGAGGCCGTGATTCGCGCCGCGCAACTCGGCGGCGATGAAGCCAGAATCGCCCTCGTCTGTTGCTCTGACGAGCCTGGCAAGATTCAACAGGAAGCCAAAAGTGATCTACAGGGAAAAGGGCAAATTCGTGTCTTCGGGCGCGAGCAACTTCCTGTGCTGGCCGCGAAAATGACGGAGTGGTTGAACGGTCAATGAGAAAGGAACGAAGTTTATGGATGAAGCAGTGCTGACGATGATTGATACGGCGGGGATTCAGGGCTACGTGTTTGGCAGCAATCGGCTACGCGAAAACCTGGGCGCGTCTTATCTGGTCGAACTGGCGACTAAAGCCTGGGTCTTTCAGGCGCTTGATGATGTGGGAACACACAACCTGCCCAAAGTCGCAGGTGACGCCCATGACCTGAACCGCCGACCTCATCAGGCGTTGCAGATGGAAGATGGCAAACTGTGCGCGGAGTTGATCTACACCGGTGGCGGGAATGCACTGATACTTTTCGAGTCATTGAACGCCGCACAGCGCTTCGCCCAACTTTTGTCGCAGCGTGTCTTGCGTGAAGCGCCCGGGTTGGAATTGGTGATTGCGCATAGCGAGCCTTTCCGCTGGAAGTCTGATGAAAATGACTTGCCAGAGAGATGGAAAGAATTGCTTGACGGTCGGCTGGCCCAAAAGAAACGTCAGCGTCAGGCCACACCTACGCCGCAGTTGGGACTGGGTGTGACAGCAGAATGCGAAGCCACGGGATTAGTCGCGGCGTTCACATCCAAAGGGCTTGAGCCTGAGCCGCGACTGATTGGACGGGAAGCTGAAGCCAAGCTCCGTAAGAGCAAACGAAACAAAACCGAACCATCAGACGCAACGCGACGATTACTGGAAAACCTCAAGCTCAAAGACCTTTGCTTTGATTTTCCTGATGAGCTTGACCAGTTAGGACATAAGGGCGGCGAAGAGAGCTACATTGCGGTTGTTCACCTTGACGGCAATGACATGGGGCAAGTTCGCAGAGAGTTTATTGAGGGAGCGGAAGATAATCGCCACTATATCGAACGGTTGCGCCAATTCTCGAAAGGGATTGAAGACGCCTCTGACGGGGCGTTGAGCGCGATCTTCCAGCGGCTGCAAGCCTTGTTGTGTAAGCAACCGAAGCTGAACCAGTCAGGCGAAGAAGTCTGGTTCATCACCGAGCCGAAACCAAACTTCAAAAAACGTAAAGGCGTTGGTGCAAACGCCGCGCCCGTAGAAAACGAAAAAGACCGCGACCTTGAGCCCAGCGCTACACCGAAAGAAATTGAGTTCGCGCGGTTTGAGCCAGACGAAAATGATGAACGGCCTGAAGAAAAAAGACCGAAAGCTTACTGGCCTTTCCGTCCAATTGTCTTCGGCGGTGATGACGTGACCTTCGTTTGCAACGGACAACTTGGCTTGTCGCTCGCCGCTGTCTTTGCGCATGAGTTCGCTCAGCAAACCGAAGCAAAGCTGGGCGTGAAAATTCACACTGGCGGCGGTGTCTGCATCGTCAAAGCGCATTACCCATTCCGGCGCGCGTATGACTTGAGCGAGAGCTTGACCAAAGATGCCAAGCGTGAACTTGGGAAAGAAAAGCGCGATGCCTCGGCGCTTGACTGGCACATTTCGTCCACCGGTTTGAGCGGCAGTCTGGGCGCGATCCGGCAGCGCGAATATCAAGTGAAGGATGGGTCGTTGTTGATGCGCCCGTTGTGGCTGGATGGCGCAAGAGACTGGCACACCTTGCAAAACTTCAACTGGCTGATCGCGGTCTTCAACTTTCACAAGCAATTCGCCGGACGCCGCAACAAGCTGAAAGCCTTGCGTGAAGCGATGCGCAATGGCCCAGAGGCGGTGCAGGAATTCCTGAAAACTTATGAACTGTCGCAGGAAAAAATCATCGAGGCACTGCGGCTAAAGAACTGGGACGAGCGCCAAAAGAGCAAGTTCACTGGTTGGATTGATGATCGCTGTGCGTACTTCGATGCGCTCGAAGCGATGGATCATCACTTTTTGATAGAGGAGGTGTGCGATGAGCGAGACTAATCGGCTTGTTACTTTACGCTTCGAGTTGAGCAGCGCCGCGACCTTCGGGCGCGGCGACGGCTTGCCTGGTCTGGTGGACAGCGAAGTCGAACACGATGCTTACGGTTTTCCTTTCCTGCGCGGGCGGACGTTGCGCGGCTTGCTGGCGGAGGAAATGGAGAGCCTGCTTTATGCGCTGGGTGAGATCGGCCAACGCGAAGAATGGAAGCAAGCGCGTTGCCGGTTGCTGGGTGATGGCGCGCGCTTGTTGGATGAGACCGGCATTCTGCACGTCGGCAACGCGCAACTGCCCGAAGCGGTGCGACACTTAATAATTGACAAGGCCGAGACTGAGAAAAAAGCGGCCCGGTTGGAAAAGGATCGTACCGGCAAAATGCCCCCGCTCTTTTTCACGCGTGAAGCGGTGCTTGAGTCGGTGACGGCGGTGCGGCGGCAAACGGCGATGACGCATTTGGGCGCGCCGGAACCCGCTTCGTTGCGGGCGCAGCGCGTGATCCTGCGCACAACACAATTCGAGGCGCCATTGCATTTTGACATAGCGCCAGAGACGCCGGAATTGGAATTGGAACTGGCTTTGTTGACCGCTGCCACGCTGGCTTGGCGGCGCGCGGGCACGGGGCGCAATCGCGGGCGCGGACGTTTGCAGGCGTGGCTGAATGACGAAGCCTGGACGCAGGTGCGCTTTGCCGAGTTTGCCAAATTCTGTCAGGGGGTGAAGCCGCAATGAGAGTGATTCGCTACAACCTGGAGTTAATCCAACCCGTGCTGATTCCCGACCCGCAAGGCGAAGCCAACAGCGCGATTTCGCTGCCGTATCTTCCCGGCTCTTTGCTGCGTGGCGGGCTGATCGGACTTTATCGGCAAGCCTTCGACGCTACCGACGCCGACATTCGCGCGTTGTTTTTGGGCGACGCCACGCGCTATCTCAATGCTTATCCGGTGAAAGATGGACAGCGCGCGCTGCCCGTCTCAGCGGCGTGGCGTTATGACAAGCGAGCAAAGGTCGAAGGGGACAAAGCGCAACGCACCATCTACAACTTTGCTCACACGCTGCAAGAACTTCAGGAAGAATCTATAGACGCCAATTTCATCTGGTTAAAAGAGGAAGGCAGTCAAGGTGAGCGCTTCAGCCCGCCGCGTCAGGTCAATGTGCATACCTTGCGCAATGCACGAAAAGGCCGGGCCGTCCCGCGTGATCGAAAAACTGGAAAATATGATACCGATGCCGGCACGGTTTATCGTTACGACGCGTTGGTGGCAGGGTTGATGCTGCAAGGCATGATTTTGACAGAAGCCGATGAACAGCTTGCCGACAAGCTAATTACGTTGTTGCAACAGCACGAAACGCTCTGGATCGGACGCGCGCGCCGCGCCGGATACGGCGAGGTGCGAATCACCGTGGTAGAAGATGATGGTCGGCGGGAAAACGGCGGCTACAACCGACCGGAAGCGCCGCAAGGTTTGCAACTGATGCTGACGAGCGATGCGCTGTTACGCGACGAATGGGGGCAGACGACGCTGGATCCATCCGTTGCCGTCGCCGAATTGCTGGGCTTGCCACACACTACTTTTAAGCTCAAAGCAGACAGCGCCTTTCTGACCGCCAGAGTTGTCGGCGGATTCAATCGCAAATGGGGCTTACTGCTGCCGCGAACCTTGGCGCTGGCCGCAGGCAGCACCTTTGATCTGGAATCAGCCGAGCCGCTGTCCACCGAGCAGTTGGAACAACTCGAACAACACGGCATCGGCGAACGACGCAATGAAGGCTTCGGCCAATTGCTGGTACGCGCGGATGAAAGAGCGGAGATACATTCGGAACGGTGGGAACCTCAATTCTCTCCGGTTCAACTCAACCTCAGTGAGTCAGAAAAGAAGCTGGCGCAAACGCTGGCGGAACGCCTGCTGCGCCGCAAACTGGAGGATGAACTGCGCCAACTGGTCAATCGCATTGAAC
>JABFSD010001227.1 GCA_013140935.1 Acidobacteriota bacterium | reverse complement strand
GCTCTACCTCGTCGGCGAGAGTTACGGTACGACGCGCGCCGCCGGCTTGGCGGGTTATTTGGTTGATCGCGGCATCGCGTTTAACGGGGTGTTGTTGATCTCTACGATTTTGAATTTTCAGACGGCGCTTTTTGCCAATGGCAATGATTTGCCGTTTCAACTGATGTTGCCTTCTTACACCGCGACTGCGTGGTATCACAAAAAGCTGCCCGCCGACTTGCAACGCAAACCGTTGCGCGAAGTCCTCACTGAAGCCGAACGCTGGGCGACGAATGATTACAACGTCGCGCTCGCCAAAGGCGACCGGCTCACCGGCGCCGAACGCCAAAAAGTGGTTGACCAGATGGCGCGTCTCACCGGCTTGAGCAAAACCTTCATCGAACAAAATCACCTGCGCGTGGAGTTGAACAAATTCAACAAAGAATTGATACGCGATCAGAAACGCTCGACCGGACGATTAGACAGCCGTTTCACCGGTATTGATGCGCGTCCGGCGGGCGACTCGCCTGATTTCGATCCGAGCATGACGGCGATTCGTCCGCCTTATACGGCGGCGTTTAATCAATACGTGCGTTCTGAGTTGGGTTATAAAAACGACGCGACCTATTACATCCTCGGTGGCGGATTCACGGCACCGTGGAATATGAACGCCGAGAACACTTATGCCGACACGAGCGTCGCGTTGCGTTCGGCGTTCAACAAAAATCCGTTTATGAAACTGTTCGTGGCCTATGGCTATTACGACATGGCGACGCCTTATTTCGCGGCGGAATATACGCTCGATCACATGAACCTTGACGCTTCGCACAAAGCGAATATCAAACACGCTTATTACGAGGCGGGACACATGATGTACATAGATGTGAAGTCATTGGCGGGGCTGAAAAAGGATGTCGCAGCGTTTCTTCAGTTCGCGCAAACCAAATAGCCTCACCCGCCGATGAATCTGAAAGGAAACTCTTATGAAAACGATTTTAGCGGCGGTTTTATTAGTGCTGACGTGGGCTGCCGTGAGTGAAGCGCAATCGGAGAATCGTGCGCCGGTTTACGTCACGCTGTGGTTCGACACCGAAGATTACGTCCTGCCGCAAAGCGACGATGCCGCGAAACGATTGGCTGAGATGCTGACGCGGTTGGGCGTCAAAGCTACGTTCAAGCTGGTCGGCGAAAAGGTGCGCGTACTCAACCAACGCAAACGCACCGACGTGATTGCGGCGCTCAAAAAACACGAGATTGGTTATCACTCCAACACGCACAGCCAGCAACCGACGATTGCGGTCGAGTTGCAGCACATGAATTGGGAAGAAGGCCATCAGGCTTTTTTCGAGCGTGAGCGACAAGGCGTACATGACATTCTAAACACCTTCAACGTCGTGCCGAGTTGTTACGGGCAGCCGGGGAGTTCGTGGGTTCCGCAATCTTATCCAGCCTTGCAAGACCTCGGCATCAACGTATACCTCGACGAGAGCAATCACGTAGGCATCAACGATCAGCCGTTTTATTACGGCGGCATGCTCAACATCACCAGGATGCGTTCCAACGTCGTGCGCATGGAACTCAGCGGCGCTGACAATCTCACGCAAGCCCAAACCAAATTCACCGCGGCGGTCGAACGACTGCGCAAACAAGGCGGCGGTACGATCAGCATTTATTACCACCCGTGCGAATTCATTCATACCGAGTTTTGGGACGGCGTGAATTTCAAACGCGGAGCCAATCCACCACGCGAACAATGGAAGCTGCCGGGTATGAAACCTGTGGCAGAAATCGAAAAAGCATTCAATGACTTTGAGCAATATGTGAAGTTCATCAAGGCGCAAAAGGGCGTGCAGTTCGTGACGGCGAATGAATTAAAAGAAATGTATACGAACGCTCAAACCCGCCGCTTGCTTACGCGGGACGAATTGCTGAGGCTGGCGCGGGCGACGCAAAAAGAGATTGGTTTTTATCAGTTCGATGATGCCGCGCTTTCCGCCACAGAAGTTTATGGCATCCTGGTCGGCGTTTTTTTCATGTCGCAATTCGAGAAAATGAAAGGCGTGTCTGTGTCCCAGCCGCTTGAGCCAATTCTTTCCCCAGGAACCGAAACTTTTTTCGGACCTGCTCGTGCTTATCAACCTACTGCGGGCAGCAAGCCTCTTACCCAAATTTCGCTGACGGAATTGTGGCGTGCGACACTGGCAACCATGACGGTAAAAAGAGGGGCGTCTCAACGTCACGCGTATTTGCCCAGTGAAATCTGGTTCGGCACGAACAGCCTTTCGCCGCAAGACTATCTCGCTACGGTTGCCGGAGCGGTAGAACATCATCTGACGACGGGCAACTGGCCTGACCCTGTGCCGGTACGCAAAGGCATATTGGGTTTTGAAAAATACGTCGCCGAAGATTCCGAGCGGTTGTGGGGCTGGGTCATCTTCCCCGAAGGCTTTCACGCGCCGCGCATCGTGGAACTCGCGCGTTTGCAGGCGTGGACGCTCAAGCCCGCCTTGCTCAAACGGCGTTAATGGATTTTTCCTGCTTCGTATGGCACAAAGCGCCATCTCGTTTCGCACGACACCGTGGAGGCTGATTGCATGAAAAAACAACTTGGCTATGTCTTATTCGTTTGGTTCGGCTTGCTGTTGAGCGCGTCGTTCGCGCAAAGCGTCAAGCGCGATCACCTCACTGAGAAAGAAGTTGACCTCATCCGCGAATGGCAGGAAATAGACAAGCGCATAGAGATTTTCACCAAAGCCGCCGACCGCCGCTTGCTGTTGCTGCAAAATCCCGAAGCCACCCAAACTAAAAAAGAAGAAGAGAACTGGGGGCCGCTGCCCACG
>JABFSD010001148.1 GCA_013140935.1 Acidobacteriota bacterium | reverse complement strand
CGCTGGCGACGGCGACGAAAAGGTCTACGGCGCGCATGATTTCTGAGAAGATGAGCGGCGGAATTTGATCGAGCGGCAACGGCTCGCGCACCGCTTCCCCGCTTCTCCAATAAGTCGCAGCGTAACCTCCGCCGCCTGCATGCCCGGTATTCAAGGGCGCATCCATTGCATAAAAACGCACCTGATCGGTTGAGAGATAAAGAAAGGTGCCGGTCTCATTCGTATCCACGCCGTATTCCTCGCCGATGCTGTCTACCCAAAATTCGGCGCGCATGTTCCAGCGCGGCATGAGGCGATGCGGCGCGGCGACTTCGGCGTCTACGGCCAGGCGCAATTGGTTCTTCCAGCGGCGCGCGCCGCACAGCGCGTTGAACTGATGCTGCTTGATGATGTGCGCGGCGAAGCGATTGGAATACACGCTGGTCGTGCGCTCGGCTTCGGTCAGCACGTAAATCTCGCGGTGCGCTTGTTTGAACGGCTGACGAATTTCGTGCGTCGTCAGCCATTCGCGCCACGCCAGCACTTGCTCAGTCGCTTCATCCAGCGGATGCCACAGCGCAACTTGCGTCTCTTCGGCTTCATCACAGAAGGGCCAATCAATCGCTTCATTGGCGGCGTTGACGATTTGACCGGCGGAATAAATGCCTGACGCGCTGCGTTCGCCGCGCGTGAAGCGCCAGATCAAGCGGCGCGCAATCGTACCAATCAGCGGATGTTCGAGATAACGTTCGCGCCAAGCGGTGAGCGGCCATTGTTGTTGCGCGAGATAGAGGTTTTCGATGCGGTCGCGTTGCGCGGGCAGCATCGCGGCGATTTCTTTGGCGGCTTGTTTGAGTTCTTTCAAGGCTTCGGCGTGATGGTCTTTGACGGCTTTCGGAATGGACACTTGCGCCTTGCCATCGGCCTTGCGCCATTGCAGCGCCACGTCGTGCGTACCGTTAATCAGCAGTTCCGCCGTGAATTCACTGAGCGTTTCGCGGCGCGCGCCGACTTCGGTCAGGCTATAAGTCGGAACCGATAACTCTTCGACGGCTTCGGCGGGCATGTTCAAACGTTTAGCAGCGGTCAGCAAGGCTTTCTCAATGGTCTTTTGCGTAGCGTTCCCTTTCACTTTCAGCTTGAGCAGCGCGAGTTGGGCTACGCCCGCCGTACCGGGCATTGCGCCGAGCGCCGTGACACTTGCGTTCCCAACACGAACGCAGCGCGGGCCGATGCCGGGCAGCTTGCGATAAGCCGACATGCCCAACGTGCGCAAGGCTTCGGCCAACTCGTGGTCTTCGCGCACGGCGCACAGCCAGGCCAAGCCTTTCAATACGTCGGCGTTGGGTTCGGCGATGAATTGGGAAAGCTCGTGCGCGTCGTAATACTGAAATGGTTGCAAAGGTTGCGTGCGTGCTTTGTCTACCAAGGGTAACCAACGACAGACCGCGTCTTTGAACGCATCGAATCCAACAGCCTCAACCACCGGCGCAGCCGCCTTGAGCCACTTCGCCGTAGGGTTGGAACCATTGGCTTGCGCGCCATAGTTCAACAGCCTGAGCCACGCTGAACGCGCTTCGTCAGCGTGTTGCTTGAGTTCGGCCAGCGCCGCGTCAGACCAGGCTTCACCGGCTTGCACTGGACAGGTAATTTCAGGGTGGATTTGGCCGAGCAGAGTTTTGATGCGTTTGATTTGCGCGCGGTCATTGGCATCCGGGTCGATTTTTTTCAGCCAAGCCAGAATCGTTTCCAATCCAGCTTTGAGTTCAGCATCGCGCGCGCAATCCAATTCACTGAATTCAACCGCGCGTACTGCGCACGGAATAAGCCCCCACTTGGACTTGGCCACCGACACGGCTAACAGTTCGAGCAATTCGTCGCGCGTGAAAGGCGGCAGCTTGCGCCGGAACATCGTTTTGACAACTTCCAAAAACTGCCAGCCTCCAAAAAGCTGAGTGCTCACTGGCACCGGGCCAGTGGTGTCATAGCTTTCATGCTTAAAGCAAAGCACCGCCGTCATCACGAATCGCGTTTGCTCCTTCGGCGTACGTGCCAGTATTTCCTGCCCGGCGGGATGAGCCTTCAAATCAATTCGCCCCCACGCCCTACCGCGAAATTGTTCGCTGACCCCAGCGATTAATTTTTTGAGCAACTCTTTATCGCTCGCCTGCGCCAAATCCAATGTTTGCATCGTCATCTTTCGCTACTCGTTTAACCGCCTGCCAGCGGCACCAATTTCAAAAACGTCACCGTCGTCTCGTCGTTGATTTCGACCATCGTGTCTAGGCCTTCGACCTGTCGTTCGTTGACCAGCATCACGAAACCGTTGCGCTGAAAGGCTTCGAGGGCTTTGTCATATTGCGTTTGCCAGTTGAGCATTCGCGGCTTGCGCAACTTGAAACCATTCAAGGTTTGTTCGGTTTCTTCAGGCTGGACGAGGCCGCGAAAGTATTCGGGCTGGTGCGCGTTGTAAGTCTCGACTTCCTGCTCGACGCGCTCGCGCAAGAGGTCGCGCACGCTGATGCGCGGCGCGGCGATGCGTAGCCGGAAAACATACTGATCGCCGAACGTGCCGAACAGCGCTTCGTCCTTGACCATTAACGTAGTGGACATTGATTCAACTCCTGGTTTGAAAAGTGAAGGCGGGATGCGGGCGCGGCTTGTGTGAAAAGTGTGCCGCCTTCGAGTGACAAAAGCGGCAAAAGTTTACCGGCGTGCGCGGCTCAATTTTGTTTGACTGGTGCAGTCGGCTTGGTCGGCGCGGGTTTCGCTTTGGGCGACTCAAGGCAAAACTGCAACAGCGAAAATATGGCTTCAGCACGCAACGCCGGATGCTCCAATTCG
>JABFSD010000451.1 GCA_013140935.1 Acidobacteriota bacterium | reverse complement strand
GCGCAGCGGGATTTAATTTCTTCACCTTTGCCAGCGCGAATCCGAGCAAGAAGTATTCGCTGGGTTTAGAGGCTGGACTGAATACGTCGGAACTCGATTACGACTTTGGCGCAGGCCGTCGCTTTGCGCGCGTGAGTCCGGCGGCGTTGCTCAATCCCGATGCCGCGCTCGATCCCGGCACGGGGCAAGGCCGCTTCCTCAACGCCAACCTCGAGGTTAAACCCACAGACCCTTTGCGCATCTCGCTCGATTACACCAAAAGCCGTCTGACGCGCGACGATACGAAACGGCTGGCGTATGACGACAACATCTTTTCTTTCCGCACGTCTTATCAATTCACGCGCTTTGTGTTTGTACGCAGCCGCATTGATTACTCTACGTTGCAAGCGCGCGCACGCGGCCAGTTCCTCTTTGGCTGGACGCCCAATCCCGGTACGTCGTTTTACGTGGGCTACAACGACGACATGAACTATCGCGGCTTCAATCCCTTCAGCGACCGCTTTGAACCGGGGCTGCAACGCAACGGGCGCACTTTCTTCCTCAAGATGTCTTACCTGATTCGCCGCAGTATCAAGTAAGAGCGTGGTAGAAATTAACTTCGCGACGTAACACACGATGGCATCTTGTGTTACGTCAGATGGCGCACCATAAACGGGAAGTAAAGGTAAACGCGCGCTAAACACAGCCACAGCACCTCAGCCGTTGAAGCCAGTTCCTTTTCAATAGATCAAATTCCCTCGCTCAAAATTTGACAAGGAAGAGTTGTGCGACTATATGTTGAGAAACAATATATGGAGAAACGCGCTATGTCTGTATTTTTAGATAAAGAAATCAAACGCGGCAGTACGGAAATGTTAATTCTGGCGTTGGTCGAAGAACGTGCCCGGCACGGCTACGAAATCGCCAAGCTGATCGAAGAACGGTCGGACGGCGTGCTGCAATTCAACGTCGCTTCGTTGTATCCGCTGCTTTACCGCCTCGAAAAACGCAGCCTCATCAAAGGCACTTGGGTAGAGAAAGCCGGACAGCGGCGGCGGCGTTATTACAAGCTGACGGCGGCGGGCGCGAAGGTGCTAACCGAACAGCGCCAAACGTGGTCGGACTTTTTCACGGCGCTCGACCGTGTAGCCAAAATTAATCCCGCGTGAGTGAAGCGATGAATCCGAACTGGCAAAAAATCGTGCGCGAGCGATTGGCTGCGTTGCGCCTGTCGCCGCTACGCGAAAACGAAATCGTCGAAGAGGTCGCGCTGCATCTCGAAGCGGTTTACGACGATGCGTTGTCTGCAGGCTTGTCGGAAACCGAAGCACAAACACTCGCGGTACAAAGTTATGACTGGCGTTTGCTCGAATGCGAATTGAGTCGTGTTGAACGTCAATGGCACCCACCTGCCGCCACCCTTGAATGGCTCGAACGAAAAGGAGGAATGCGAATGGAAACGTTATGGCAAGACCTGCGTTTCGGCGTGCGGCAACTTACCAAGCAGCCCGGCTTCACCCTCATCGCGGTGTTGACGCTCGCGCTCGGCATCGGGATGACGACGGCGATTTTCAGTTTGACGTATAGCTTTCTGTTGCGCGCGTTGCCATACCCGGACGCGAATCGTTTGGTGCTGATCTGGCTCACGCATCCGCGAGCAGCGGCGGCGGGGAATCCGCGTTTCAGTCCGAATGCGCTGAATGCGCAGGCATGGCAAGCAGAAGCGCAATCCTTCGATAGCCTTGCACTGGCGCGCACGGGACTGAGTTTCAATATGACGGGCGGCACTCGACCTGAACGAGTCGTAGCCATCAAGGCGGCAGCCAATCTGACTGAGGTGATCGGCGTATCGCCGCGTTTGGGGCGAATGTTCACGGCGGATGAAGCAATGCACGACGCCAAGCTGGCCGTGTTGAGCGAAGGCTTTTGGGCGCGCAGCTTTGCGCGCGACCCGTCGGTGATTGGCCGCCGCATTCAGTTGAACGGTGAGGCGTATGAAGTCATCGGCGTGCTGCCGCCGGAGTTTCAGTTTCCCGCGAACGAATGCGATGTACTCACGCCGTTGTTGATTCCGCCGGAGGAACGACAGTCGCCCGCGCATTTTTATTACAGAGCCGTCGCGCGGTTGAAACCCGGCGTGAGCGTGTTGCAAGCGCAAGCGGAAACGTCGGCGATCACCAGGCGCATAGATGAACGCCAGCCGAATCGCAATGGCCCCAGCGCGCAAGGCACGCAAGTGGAATCAGTGCTGGACGCAAACGTCGGGCAGTTTCGCACTACGTTGTATGTGTTGCTCGCGGCGGTCGGATGTCTGTTGTTGATCGGCTGCATCAATCTGGGCGGGTTGTTGATCGTGCGCGCCAGTACGCGAACGCACGAGTTTGCGGTGCGCGCGGCCTTGGGTGCGAGCCGTCTGCGTCTGTGTGTGCAAACGCTCGCCGAAGTCTTGCCACTTGGCCTCGCGGGCGCAGCCGCAGGCGCGTTGCTCGCGTGGGGCTTGTTGAAAGTATTGGTGCGCTGGCTGCCTGCGTCGTTGCCGCGTTGGCATTCAACCGAGTTGAACATGCCGGTGCTGTTGTTTGCCCTGGCAATCAGCTTGCTCGTGGTTTTGTTCGCGGGGTTGTTGCCTGCGCGTTTGGCGACGCGCGTGCGCTTGGCGGAAACGATTCAGCAAGGCGCGCGCACCGTGATCGGCGGCGGCGCGTTGCGCAATTCGTTGGTCGCCGCACAGATTGCCGTGACGTTGGTACTCGTCTTTGCGAGCGGCTTGCTTGTGCGCAGTCTGGTGGCCGTGTTGCAAGTGAATCCCGGCTTCGAGTCAGAAAGTGTGCTGACGATGCAATTG
>JABFSD010000968.1 GCA_013140935.1 Acidobacteriota bacterium | reverse complement strand
TGCCAGTTCCGTAATCGCCTGGACGGCGTATTCCCGCGTACGACGCCGCGTATGGACGCGTTGCTTCCCACCGGACGCTCCGGCTGGATGAAACTCTGGCTGGCGACTGACGGGGCGATTGTCGGAGCCGCGCTCAATCGCAACGGCAACGCTACGTCGCAGGGCGGTGCTTTCAACGGAGGGCGCAACCTACACAAGTTGACGACGACTTCGTCAGCGACTTTGACGACGCCGGTGTTTCCGCCGACTTGCTGAGAGCTTTCGGTATGCGTTGACGCTTATTGATGAATTGACCAGCCGGGAAATTCGACAGGATTGACGGGATTTTCAGGATGAGCAGGATGGAGGAACCGGAAGCGATGAGATGATTTCAGGTTCATCCTGTTCATCCTGAAAATCCCGTCAATCCTGTCGAATTTCTTCTGATGAGGGCTAAATGTAAGGCGAAATGAATAGACCCCTGCCGTCTTGCCAAGCCCCAGACCCTGTGGTAGCTTTACGCCGCTTTTCCAGAACAGTCCGTTTTCAAACTAAAACTTGAACCTGCTAATTTCTCTTTGGAGGCCCTATGACGATTAATGAGCGCAAGAGCGGCGACGTAACCATCCTCGATGTCGAAGGCAAAATCCTGCTGGGCGAGGGTGACGTACAGCTTAAGCACAAGATTGAAGAATTGCTCGAAGCCAAGTCCCACAAGATTTTGCTCAACCTGGCGAACGTTCCTTATATGGATAGCGGCGGCCTCGGCGAAATCGTGCGCAGTTATACGACCGTGAAAAAAGCGGGCGGCGAATTGAAACTGTTGAACGCGACCGCGCGCATCAAGGACTTGCTCACCATCACCAAGCTCGTGACCGTGTTTGACGTACACGAAGACGAAGCCGCTGGCGTTGCCAGTTTCGCTTAATTGTCCGTCGCATCTTGAGCTTACTTAATTTCATGCGGTTGGCGCTGAATCTCCCAGCGCCAACCGCATTTCCATTTCCTGGGTACGCACCGCCTCCGGCGTGCAGGCTTCCCAAGCAAATGCGATGAAAGGCCATAGACACGTTTTCTTTCTTTGCGTCTGCTTGGGAAGCCCGCACGCCGGAGGCAGTGCGTACCCAGGCTTAACCCGTATTGCGCATGCCCGCCGCAATGCCATTGATGGTCAGCAAAATCGCATAAAGCAAATCTTCATCCGCTACCTTCAGCTTACGTTTGCGCGCCAACAATTCGACTTGCAGATAACTCATCGGATCAACGTAAGGATTGCGCACAGCTATCGAACGTTGCAGCACCGGCGTGCGATCAAGCAACTGGTTTTCGTCGGTGATGAGCAACACGACGCGCGCAGCCTTTGCGTGTTCGTCTTCGAGCATGGCGAAGATGCGTTGCGCTTGTCGCTGATTCGCCGCGCGTTCGGCATATTGCCGCGCAATCTGAAAATCGCTTTTCGCCAGCGTCATCTCGATGTTCGAAATCGTCGAACGAAAGAACGGCCATTGCTCATACATTTCACGCAACAACGCCAAATGCTCTTGTTTGTTTTGACGAATGAAACGATCCAGCGCCGTACCTACGGCGAGCCAGCCCGGCAGCAGGTGGCGGCTTTGCGTCCAGCCGAAGACCCACGGAATCGCGCGCAAGTCGTCAATGCTTTGCGAACCCGCTTTGCGTTTCGCCGGACGCGAACCGATGCGCAAGTGTTGCAGCTCCTCAACGGGCGTCGCCTGTGTGAAGTAATCGTAAAAGCCTTTCGTGTTGCGCACTACCTTGCGATATTCGGCAAAGGCCGTGACCGAAAGTTCTTCCATCACGTCGCGCCAACGTTGCGGAACCGCTTGTGCAGCCGCTTGCGGCAGACTCGCCTGAATGACTGCCGAGGTTTTTAACTCAAGGCTGCGCAACGCGATGTCGGCCAAGCCGTATTTCGACGAAATGACTTCGCCTTGTTCAGTGATCTTGATGCGTCCAGCGATGGTGTTGGGCGGTTGCGCGAGAATGGCTTCGTGGCTGGGGCCGCCGCCGCGTCCGACCGTACCGCCGCGTCCGTGAAAGAGCCGCAACGTCACGCCGTGTCGTTGCGCGACGCCCGACAAACACTCCTGCGCTTTATACAACTCCCAACTCGAAGTCAGGATGCCGCCGTCCTTGCTGCTGTCTGAATAACCGATCATCACTTCTTGCAAATTGTCCTGCGCGGCGAGCAGTTCACGATAAACCGGATTGGTGAACAACCGCTCCATCACGTCGGGCGCGTGCCGCAGGTCTTCGATGGTTTCGAAAAGCGGAGCCACTGAAATGCGGATTGCTATTGGGGTATTATGCTGCCCGCAATCCACCAGTCCCGCCTGCTTCGCCAACACCAACACGCCCAGCAAGTCGCTCACGTCGCGGGTCATGCTGACGATGTAAGTACGCAAGCAACGCGGACTGATTTCGTCCAGGGCACGGCGCATCACGCGAAATACGTTGAGCGATTCATTCGTCGTCTCGCTGTAGTGATCGTCCGAACTCACCAGCGGACGCGGCGTTTGCAATTCGCTCGTGAGCCATTGCGTGCGTTCGGCTTCAGTCATCTGCGCGTAGCTTTTCTTCGTGCCCAATCGTGCCGTGATTTCATCGAGCGCCGCTGTGTGGCGTTCGCTGTGCTGGCGCAAATCGAGTTGCGCGAGGTGCAATCCAAACGTAGCCACTTGCCGCATCAATCGTTCAATCTGCCGCGCGGCATAAATCGCCTTGCTCGCACGCAAGCTGTCGCACACCAGTTTCAAATCGTCATAAAGTTCCTGCCCTGATTGGTAAATTGCCTGACTATCCGTCGTGGCATCCATCAGTTGCGTAA